>JBQCCH010000302.1:0-15618 GCA_051962375.1 Tepidisphaeraceae bacterium | reverse complement strand
CGTCCACGGCGCAACGAGTCGTACGCGGCGTCTAGGAAGCGCGGCCGCGCGCGACTTGGATCGCCCAGGCCACCAGGATCACCAACAGACCCGCGCCGGACACCCAGAACATCACGCCCAGAAGGATCGTCGCGAACGCATTTGGATGGTCGGGATCGCAGACGACGACGCCGCCGACCATCGACAGCAGGCACAGCGCGAAATCCACGAACAGCAATCGATCCCACCGCAGTCGGCCATCAACCCACACGCCGCTCATGTGCTTGGTGTCGAGAAACATGGGTGCCTTCTTCATCATGAGCGGTGGAGCGACGGCGTCGCGTCAATGCAACGAACGTCACGTCAGATCGTATTCCTTCAATTTGCGATACAACGTGCGTTCGCCGATGCCGAGGATTTTGCTGGCTTGCTCGCGGTTGCCGTGGGTCATCTTCAGCGTGTTGCGGATGAGCTCTTTTTCGGCCTGCTCGATCGAAATGCCCACCAGGCTGTCGATTTGTCCGCCGCCCGAGCCCGCGGCCGTGCGCGGGTTGATCTCGTGCGGCAAGTCTCGCGCGGTGAGCGTGGACTCGGTCGCCAAAACGACCATGTTCTCCACCACGTTCCTCAGCTGCCGCACATTGCCCGGCCAGTGATAGGCCATCAACTGGTGCTGCGCGTCGGGTGAAATGCCGTCGATCTTCTTGCCATACTTGTCCGCCATCTGCTGAACGAAATAGAGCGTCAGCAGCGGGATGTCGGGCCGCCTTTCCCGCAGCGGCGGGATGTGCAGCGTGATCCCCTTGATGCGAAAATAGAGGTCCTCACGAAATTGTTTCTCGGCGACGAGTTCATCGAGATGGCGATTGGTCGCGCTGATGAGGCGGACGTCGACGCGGTGCGGTTCATTGGCGCCGAGACGGACGACTTCGCCGCTTTCAAGCACGCGCAGGAGCTTCGCCTGCATGGCGCCGGGCATGTCGCCGATCTCATCGAGAAACAGCGTGCCGCGGTCGGCATATTCGAAGCGGCCTTCGCGATCGGTCTGCGCGCCGGTGAACGCGCCCTTCACGTGGCCGAACAATTCATCTTCCAGGATCGACTCGCTCAAGCCCGCACAATTCAACGGAACCAGGCGATTCTTCCGGCGGCGCGAGTTGTTGTGAATCGCGCGGGCGACCAGCTCCTTGCCCGTGCCGCTCTCGCCGAGAATGAGCACGGGAATGTCGCTCATCGCCACCTGCCGCGCCGTGCTGACGACCTGCACCATCTGCGGCGAGCGCCCGATGATCCCCTCAAACCCGCCCGATTCCATCACCTGCGCGGTGAGGACTTCATTCTCCCGATGCAGTTGCGATTTCTCGACGGCCTGGCGCACTTTGGCGCGGAAGTATTCCAGATCGAGCGGCTTTTCGATGTAGTCATACGCCCCTTCGGCCAAGGCCGACTTGCAAGTGGGGATGTCGGCATGCGCGGTCACCATCAACACGATCGGCGGAGGCGTGAGCTTCATCGCATAGCGAAGCAAATCAAACCCCTGGGGACTGCCATCCATCATGAGATCGGTGACGATGACATCATATTGCCGCCGATCGAGCTTGGCGGTGGCTTCGGTGAGGTTGTGCGCTTGATCGCGCAGGTAACCGAGCCGATCGAGAGCGTCATCCATCACTTGAGCGTGATCGGTTTCGTCATCAACGATGAGAATGCGTGCAGCGGGAGCGTCAGCCATCGTCGCAGAATGATATGCGAAATCGCGTCAGGCCGGGAGCGTGGCGCGCGTGGGAATGACGATCGAAAACGAGGAGCCCTTGCCCACTTCGCTCTTGAGCTCCATCCTTCCCCCATGCTCCTGCGCAATGCGCCGGGTCATCGCCAAACCGAGCCCGGTGCCTCCCTTGCGTTTGCTGAAATACGCATCAAACACGCGGGCCTGATCGTCGGCGGAAATGCCGGGCCCGGTGTCGGTGACGGTAAGACGCGCTTCGCCGTCGGATTCGGTTGCCGAAACCATCAGCTCTCCCCCGCCGGGCATGACCTGCATGGCATTGAGCATGAGGTTGAGGATCGCCTGCTTGATGAGACGAGCATCGACCGTCGCCATCACGGGATGGGCGGAGGGGGTTTGGCGAAGTTGCACCCGGCTCTGTTGGGCTTGGGGGTTGATGAAGTCGACGACTTCGGTGAGCAGTTCGTTCAGGTCGACCGCCTCAGCCTGCAACTCAATGCGGCCGGCATAGCGAAGGAAATCGTCGAGAATCGTCCGCAGCCGCAACGCCTCGCGCGTGACGGTGCTCATCCGATTCAACACCCGCGGCGACGTCTGGCGATCGCTGGCGAGATCTTCCTGGAGCAATTGCAGATTTAACTGGATCGTCGACAGCGGGTTACGAATCTCATGCGCAAGCCCCCCGGTGAGCGTGCCCAATTCGGCCAGGCGCTCGGCCTGACGCGCGCGCTCGCGGGCAACGACCAGCCGCTGATACAACACGCGCCCCGCCGCCCCCGCAATCGCCAAGCCGGCGAGCAATCCGAGAATGAACCCGAGGATCAACATGTCAAGACCGCAAACCCTACTGTAGATTCCCGAGACTGACCACACCGCAAATGCCGTTAGACTCGCCGATTGCGGGCTGATACGATGCCCCACCGAATGCCCGAAGAGACTGAGCACAAACACCGCAGCAGCGTTTTCGTCGTTGACGATGACCCACTCGCCGGCGCGTACGCGGCCGGCATCGCGCAGGCCGCCGGGTACTGCACACGGGTCTTTCATTCCGCTTCCGACTGCCTGGACGCCCTCACCCCGACCGATCGCGGCTGCGTGTTGCTGGACCTGCAGATGGATGGCATGGGCGGCCTGGAACTGCAGAGCGAGTTCCTTCGCCGCCAGATTCATTTGCCCGTGATCATCATCAGCGGCGAAGCGCAAGTGTCGTCGGCGGTGATCGCGATGAAGCAGCAGGCGTTCGATTTTTTTGAAAAGCCGGTTGATCCCGCCGCATTGCTGTCGACGATCCGCCGCGCCGTCGAACACGACGCCCGCCAAGCCGCCCGCCGCATCGAAAGCGAACTGATTCGCCAGCGGTACAACACGCTCTCCGCCCGCGAGAAGCAGGTCATGCACTCGGTCGTGCACGGCATGGCCAACAAGCAGATCGCCGCCTACCTGACGCTCAGCGAAAAAACCATCGAGGTCCATCGCAGCAACGTCATGCGGAAAATGCAGGTCGACAGCGTAGCCGCTCTGGTGAAGGCCTCCCTCGTCTGCACCGACGGCGAGCCCGTCCCGCCCGCGGAATAATCGGCATCCATCCGGCATCCGCATCCGACGCGTCGATCTCGGGCGTGCAAAATTCGCTCAATCTCCCCCGCTTCTGTGCTGCCCCAATTCGCCGGGCTTGGTATGATGACGCACGTTCCGGGAAATCGAATCGAGGAGAGTCCGTGGCCGTCCAGATGGAGCTCGCGCGCATCATCCTGCGGGAGATGCAGGAGCAGCAAATCATCGTCCTGAAAGAAGTGGCCGGCGAGCGGAGCTTTCCGATCGTGATCGCGTCGCCCGAAGCGCACGCGATCGATCGCCGGCTCAAAGGCATCCCCACGCCGCGCCCGCTGACGCACGACCTGCTCGCCCATGTCATCGAAACGCTCGGCGGCACCCTCGAGGCGATCGAAATCAACAACCTGCAGGCCCACACGTTTTTCGCTCGGCTTCACATCCGCCAGGGAACGAAACTGATCAAAGTGGATTCCCGCCCCAGCGATGCGATCGCCCTGGGGATCGCCACCAATGTAAAAATCCTCGTCGCCGAGCACGTGCTGGAAGAGGCCTCGCAGTAACACAACCGACGCACGGCAAACGTCCTATTGCAACGCTTCCAGATGCCCCACGCGCAGGTCCGGCCACCACGTTTTGCTAACGCCCCAATAGACATCTTCCTCTACGCGCACCGGCGTCAGCCGCTTGCCCTTGAGCGGGCCCTGCGTGCATGTGCCGTCGGGCAGCCATACGGAGTTGCTCGACGAATCGACGATCTGCATCACACCCTTGGCATCTTTTTTCGTCCGCCAGCCGAGCACCTGATTCCCCACCCGGCTCACGAACGCCCGCAGCCGGCTCCCGTCACGCCATAGCACCAGCGGTGTCTGACCCGTCGTGACCCGCACCGGCTTGGCGCCGATCCCCTTCACGTCCAATAGCGCCGTCGGCGGTTCCGTGTGCAAGAGCGTAATCGGCTGCTCCGGCGGTACGGATTGGTCGCTGAGCTTGATCGGATACCGCGGCAACAGCGGCAGGCCCGGCAGCGAGGCGTCCGCCGCATCGGCGAGGATGATTTTTGATTCCGGATGCTCACTCCGCCACGTCAGGGTCGGCACCCGTTCCACCTGCACAACCGCTCGCACGCCGATGGGCTCGTCTCCACGATCGGTTCGCCCCGTCAGCCCGACGATGAACTGCCCGTACTTGCGGTTGTAAACCAGCGTGGCATTCGCCGGCGATGACACGTATTCCAGGTCCTCCGCCTTAATCTCGTGGCTGACTTCCAGGGCCGTTGCGCTGTTGGCGTAGGGGGAAAAAATCACGATCACGCGCTTGTCGAAGTCGGTCAACTGCACGATCGGCGTGCGATACAGAACGCGGTACGGAAACGCATAGCTGCTCCCCTCAAACATCAGCCCCACGACGAATTCGGCGTCTTCGTCCGGCTTGATGTCCTTCAGCGTCGGAAGCATCGACGCATCCACCACCCGCACCGGCCGCGACGAATCGGGCGAAAAACGCACGAACATCAGGGCCACCACGATCGACAGCCCGATGAGCCACCACGCCCGCGCCTTGCCCAACGACACCCGCACGATCAGGCCCAGGCACGGGAGGATCGACGCCAGAATCAGCACCCACTGCAGCCGGCGCGTCAGCGTCACCAGCGCCAGCCCGCCGTACTTGGCGGCGATCGTCGGATCGATGCCGTACGCAAGCCACGTCGCGGCGGCGATCGCGGTCAGCAGCATCATCGGCGGCCAAATCACGCTCCCTGTCATACCGCACCCCCGCCGGCGTTGGCAATCTTCGCCTGCCGCCGCGCCGGGTCGTGAGCCTTGCACCTCGGCCGCGATCGTCCGACAATTCGCCGCATGAGGACACGTCCATGGGCCGCCCGAGCGGCCGTCGGGGTTGCGGGAATTTCGCTGATCATCACGGGCTTCGCGTGCGACAAGCCCGCCAAGCCTCCCGAGCCCCCGCCCGCCCCCGCATCGCAACCCGCTCCCGCCGCCCCCACCACGGCATCCATCCTGAGCACCCCGCGGCAACGCCTGGCCTTGCTGCCCCTGCCCTTTGCACTGCAAGCGCCGAAAAACTGGTCCATCAGTCATCACGGCAACGACAAGGTCTCGCTCACCCTGCTCGACGGCCAACTCGTCAACGGCGAACTGCACGTCATCCTCAGCGAGCGCGACACCATCACCGCCGAGCGGTACCACATCATCGCCGACCACGTCCGCAAGGAGCAGCCCAAGCTCGAACAAGCCGGCGGGTCGGTCCGCCTTTTCGATATCGGCGACGCCCGCGCCATCGAGCGCATCGAAATGCCCGCCCCCACCACTCAGCCGGTCGATCCCACCGATCGCCTCGTCGATTGGCGGATCGATCTGTATGTCCCCTCGGGCCTGAAGTACGACACCTACGAGCTGAAATTTTTAGACATGCCCGAAGCCGTCTATCGCGCCAATCACCCGATGCTGGAGACCATTTTCGATTCCCTCACGCCGATCCCCATGGAACCCGCTCCGTTTTAAGCGCTCCCATGTCGATCACCCGGCTGGCCCCATCTCCGACCGGTGCGCTGCACCTGGGCAATGCCCGAACCTTCCTGGCCACCTGGCTGCACGCGCGCCAGCGGGGGTGGTCGATCGTCCTGCGGATCGAAGACCTCGACGGCCCCCGCATCAAGCCCGAAGCCGCCGACCAGGTGCTCGATGACCTGCGCTGGCTCGGCCTCGATTGGGACGGCCAGGTCGATTACCAATCCGCCCGCCTCGATCGCTACCGCACCGCCATCGACCACCTGCTCCGCACCGGCCACGCCTACCCCTGCGTGTGCACGCGTCGCGAGATCGAGCAGGCCGCCAGCGCCCCGCATGCGGAAGATGGGGCGGCCGTCTATCCCGGCACGTGCCGCGGGCGCTTCGCCTCCATCGCCGACGCCCTCGCCGCCACCGGTCGCCCGCCCGCGCTGCGCTTCCCCATGCCCGACATGACCTTCGCCTTCCGCGACGATTTTGCCGGACCCCGCTCCTTCGATCTCACCCGCCAACTTGGCGATTTCGTCCTGGCCAAGCCCGAGGGCACGCCCTCCTACCAGCTCTCGGTCGTCGTCGACGATGCCCTGGCCGGCGTCACGCATGTCATCCGCGGGGAGGACCTGCTCGATTCCGTCCCGCGCCAAGCCCTGCTCTACAGCGCCCTGGGGTGGGAAGACCGAATCCCCAGCTACATCCACCTGCCCCTGGTCCTCGGCGCCGACGGCCGACGCCTCGCCAAGCGCCACGGCGACACCCGCCTGTCCCACTACCGCACCCTCGGCGTCTCGGCCGATCGTCTTCGCGCCCTGCTCGGTCGCTGGCTGGGTCTGCCGGGGTTTGATTTTTTATCGATCCCGCAGCTGCTCGACCGCTTTGATCTGGCCCGCATCCGCCGTGAGCCGATCACCTTTACCCCGGACGACGACGCCTTTCTCCTTGACAGCCCGCCGCCCCCGCCCGATTCATGATCCAACAGATAGATGACCCACCCCATGTCCGCCGAACGCACGTATCTTTCGATCATCTCCGGCCAATCGCGTGGCCTGGGGTCTCGCGTCGCTCGGGCGGGCCTGCGATGCGTCGAGCCCTTCTATGCCGCCACCACTCAGGCCCGCAACGCCCTGTTCGATCGCCGGATCAAGCCCGTCCATGACTTGGGCCGCCCCACGATCAGCGTCGGGAACCTCACTACCGGCGGGACGGGAAAAACACCCGTTGTCCAATGGCTCGCCCGGCAGTTGATCCAGGCCGGCCATCGTCCCGCGGTGCTGCTGCGGGGGTATCGCTCGCACGAGGGCCTCAGCGATGAGGCCGCCCTCTACCGCTCGCTCCCCAGCCTGGAGGTCGAGCCCGATCCCGACCGTGTCGCCGCCGCCGCCCGCGTCCTGCAGCGATCGCCCCAGACCTCGATCTTTTTGCTCGATGACGCCTTCCAGCACCGTCGCGTTCGTCGCCAGAGCGATCTGGTCCTGATCGACGCCACCAACCCCTTCGGCCACGACCACGTCCTGCCTCGCGGGCTCCTGCGTGAGCCCGTCACCGGTCTGGCCCGCGCCACCGTCATCCTCATCACCCATGCCGACGCCGTGCCCGACGCCCTCCTCCAGCGGCTCCGCTCGCTCAACCCCACCGCCCCCCGTTTTCAGGGCCGTCATGTCTTGCGCGGGCTGGTCGATCGCAACGATCAGCCGGTCGACCCCAAAACCCTCGGCCCGGTGACGGCCTTCGCGGGCATCGGCAATCCTGAGGCTTTTTTCGCGTCCCTCCGCTCCGATCTGCACCTCACCGTCGCCCACACGCAGCGATTCGCCGACCACGAACCCTATTCACCCCCCACGCTCGATCGGCTCGACGCCCTTCCCCCCGGCCCGTTGGTGACGACCGAAAAAGATTGGGTCAAACTCGCCGCCCGTCCCGGCTTCACGCGCCCGGTGCTCCGAGCCGCCCTCGCCCTCGATTTCGCGGATGGATCCGCCCCCGCCTTCCTCGCCGCCCTGCTCGCGCCGCTCCCCCGCCCCAGCGCCTCCGCCGATCCTGAGTCGGCCTAAGTCCTCAAAAACCCCCGCCGGCCGTTCCTGCCATTTTTCTTTTCACTTTCGACCCATTTTCCGCCCCAACCCCCGGCCCAGCCAGACGTTGCCAATCCCCACCACCTCAGCGCCAGCGCAACGGCCCTTGCCCACACCGCCACACCACTTACGCCCCGCAAAACAAGAAAAACAATGAAGCCCCCAACCCCAACATTACGCAGTACGCACCACGCAGTACCCCCCGCTTCACGTTTTCACGTTTTCACTCGTCCCGCTCATACGCCCGTCGAATTGCCAAAGAGCCAAGCCCCACCCCCATCCCCTTCTACCGCCGGCCCCGAAAAAAAGCGGCGAAAAAACCCGAAAAAACCAGGCATTCCGGGCCGATCACGAGGCAGCCCCGAGCGCTAGCCGGACGTGTCGAAACGAAAAAAAAGGCCGCACGGCGGAGGGTTCGGTGCCGTGCGGCCTGGCGGAGGAGGAAACGAGGATCGTTTTCCCGCGAGGGAGTATTCGGTTGTCAGGTCGCTCGCACTTCACTTCACTTCACTTCGCGTTGGCGACGAGTGACTTATTACAAAGTGCGTGCCGCCGATCGGAAATTTTGTTATTTTTACGATTCGCCTGTTTTTGCAGGCGTTTACGCGAAAACGCCGCCGCGCGTGCCGGGCGAGCCGTGTCCCGCCCAGTGTGCAATCGGGGCACGCCCGCTTAGAAACAAGGCAATCCGAGGGCCCTCGATGCGTTCTTTAAGTTCTTTGAATTCTTTGAGTCCTTTGCGTTCTTTGCGCCGTTCGCCGTTCGCCTTGCTCTGCCTCGCGTCGATGCTCACCGCCTGGCTGGCGGGCGGGTGCGCCAATCCTGCCGCCCCCGGTCCCACGCCGCCCAGCGCCAATCCCGCGAACGCCGACCCATCCGCCCCCGCCGATCCGGCCGCCGTCGCGCCGGCTCCCAACATCCCCGACGCCACCGCCCCCGACATCCTCAGCCAGGCCGATCTCACCGGGCTGCAGGCCGTCGATCGCGCCGGGCCCATCGAGTGGCGTGCCGCCCGAAACGAGTGGACCAGCACCATCATCCGCATCACGCCGCCCCAATCCGCGGCCGGCCCCCTGGCGCTCACGCTCCCGGTCCTCGGCAACGGCGGACGCGGGCTCGATGCCTCCGTCTACCGCGCCTATCAACTCCTGCCCGTCCCCCTTGATGTCGATCGGGCCGGCTTCGTGCGCCAGACCGGCGCGTCGACCACCACCAAGAACGTCCCCCGCGCCCTCCTGCCGCTGCAGATCACCGACGGACGCATCGATCTCACGCAACTGCGCGACCCCCGCAAGCCCGCCGACTTTCAGGCCAAGGGACTCGCCTCCGGCCAGCCGCTGCTGGTCTGGATCGATGTCCACATCCCCGTCACCGCCCCGCCCGGCCATTTCGACGGGCAGTTGTTTCTCAGCTCCGGCGATCCCAAATCCCCCGCCATCGCCGCCCTGCGGGCCGGGATCGACATTTACGATTTCGTCCTTCCCGACGACCGCCACCTGAACATGGTCGGCGAAGTGCAGTGGGATTCGCTCCAGCGGTTCTGGCCCGACCGGTTCGAAGTCATCCGCCCGCGCCTGCTCAGCCGGCTCGACCCGAACCAGAAGGCCGCCATCAAGACGCTGGATCAATTGATGTCCCTCGCGCAGGAGCATCGCGTGCAGATCCACGTGCCGCGCCTGCAACCCACGGTCAAATGGCCCAGCGGACAGCCCGTGCAGATCGATTGGCAGGATTACGATTCGCTGGTCGCCCCCTGGCTGAGCGGCGACGCCTTTGCGGACCACGTGCCGCTAGGCGCCTGGGCGCTGCCCAAGATTGATTTCCTCGACAACATTCCCGCCGCCGCCCGGCTCGAATACTACGCCGCCGCCGCCGCCCACTTTGATCAGCGGGATTGGCTCCGCGTGTCGCCGGTGGTGCTCTCCAAGGATTCGCCCGGCCGCGCCAGCGTCACCGAACGCTTGCTCTATTCCGCCGAGGCCTCCCGCATTTTGCGCGCCCACCCGCGCGTGCGCGTCCGCGTTCCCTTGCAATCGGATGAAATCCAACTGGCCGGCGATTCCAACCCCAACCTGATCGACGCCGCCGCCACCGGCCGGCTCAATTGCGTGGCGCCCGGCCTGATCAGCAGCAGCTCGATGGAGCAATGGCCCGCCAACCTGCAGAAGCCGCAATTCTGGCTCCGCACCGACCTGGCCGGCCTGATTCCCTACGTCGGCGCCGGCGGGGATGAAACCGACGTGCGCGTCTGGTCGTGGGTCGCGTTCCTTCGTCACGCCAACGCCATCCAGTGGGACAACGCCCTGCCGAAAGAGCCCGACCTTTCCACCCCCGCCGATCCGACCGAGCTCACCTGGTTTTATCCCGGCAGCTGGTTTGGCGTCGACGACGTGCTTCCCACCGTCCAGCTCAAATGGCTCCGCCAGGCGCAGCAGGACTACGAATACCTCCTGCTCGCCGAGCAGCGCGGCTCGCTGTTGAACGTGCTGCCGATGGCGCGCTTGCTCGCCAAGCCCGTGGAAATCCAGCCCGGCCAGGCGCCCGACCCCACCTACAGCCTGCTGATCGGCACCGCCAGCCACGACGCCTGGCACTCCGCCAAGCCGTTGATCGCCCGCATCATCGAATCCCGCGGCCCGGGCATCACGCCCGACGAAAACGCCATCGCCGCGCTCAACCTCGACACCCTTCGCTGGATGGAGCCGCTCGAACGGCCCGTCATCCTCCCGCGCACCACGCAATGGACCGTCGGCGCCCCGCCCCCCGGCGAAATCGGGCCCTGGGTGAACCTGCGGCTGGGCATCGACCTCTACAACGCCAGCGACACCACGCCCGTGCAAAACGAGCTCGGCTACGAAAAACTCATCGCCGGCTGGGAAGTGCAGCCGCAGCCGGTGCAGATCCCCAAGCTCCTGATGTACCAGGTCGCCCGCCAATACCTGACCGCCCGGCTTGATCCCAGCCGCATCACGCCAAATCGCGCCTTCCCCGTCGCCGTCGCTTACCGCAGCGGTGAAACCGGCCAAACCACGCCCATGGGCTTGGTCGCCCCCGTTTCCCGCACCGTGCGCCGGGTGGCCCCGTTGTCGATCAACGGCTCCCTCGACGATTGGACCGGCGACGATGCCCTCTTGCTCGGGCCCCTCGTCAAAATGATGGACCGCCCCTCCGTGCAGGCCCACTCGCTCAACTATGCCGCCAGCGCGTCCGAACTCTACAGCGGCTGGACGGATGACAAGTTCTTGTTCGCCTTCCGCGTCGAGGGCCTGGGCAAATCCACCGGCGTGCTCGCCGCGCGCAACTTCATCGACTACCAGGACCGCCGCGCCTGGGGCGAAGACGTCTGCCAGATCATCGCCCAGGCCATGTACGACGACGGCAGCACCGGCCCGCTCGTCCACATCGCCGTCAAGCCCGGCGGCAACCTGTGGGTCGAACGACAGCTCGATCCGAAAACCCATGTCGAACCGTGGCAGGATTTCGAAAGCGGCGTGCGCTACGCCTCCACCGCCGAAGGACAGGTCTGGCGCGGCGAGATGTCCATCCCCTGGAAAGCCCTCATCGATCCCGACAAAACCGCCGAGATGCAGCGGCAAGGCAAACCCAATGTGCCGACCATGCTCAAATTCAATTTCATCCAGCACAAGCGCGACACCGGCGAAAGCTCCAGCTGGGCCGGCCCGATCGACTACGGGCGCAGCGACGCCTTCACGGGCGTGCTGGTCCTGAAGGAGCCCGAGAAATAAGCGCCCCCGCGGATCCCGCCCGCGCTCGCCGCCGCCCCAGCAGCCAGCGCCCGAACGCCGCGCCGGCGATCGCCGTTGCACACGGCTCGGGCACGTCGCTGAACACGCGCACGTAATCGACATCCATCGTGGCCGGGAACGATGTCGACGCATCCGGGCTGCCGACGAATGATTGCGGCCCGCCCACCGCCAGGTTCAACAGCAGCCGCATCGGCACGTTCGGCACGTTGGCTGCTCCCCTCTGAAAACGCACGACGCCGTCGATCGACCAATCGATCCCGCTCGGCGACCATGCGACCGAATACGTGTGAAAGGCCGACGGATCGAACGACGCGCCCCCATCATACACGCCCTGCTGCGCCGAGCCGCTGCTGGGGTGGAGGGTCATGTAGGTGACGGTGGGTTCGCTTCCCTTGCCCTCAAACACGTCGATCTCGGGCGGCCCGTCGCTCGTCGACAGCAGCCAGAACGCCGGCCACAACCCCTGCCCCTGCGGCAGCCGGGCCCGCACTTCGAACAATCCATATTGCTGGCTGAAAGGATTGGTGCTGGTTTTGGTCGTCAGGCACCCGGACGTGTACGGCTGGTTCAGCGGCTGATGATTGTTCTGGTTCACCGCCGGCTGATACGGGCCGTTCGGGTTGGCGGTGGCTGTCAGGTGCAGCAGACCGCCCGACACCGTCACATTCGCATTGCCGCTCGTGTTCAGGTTGTAGGCTTCCTGCTCCATCGACGGCACAAACGCGTTCCCCCACGGCAGGCCGTACGCCCAGCGCGTGGTGTCGACTGCGGTGCCGTCGAATTCATCGTCGAAGGTCGACACCCACACCCCGCGCGCTCCCGCCGGCAAGAGGCCGCACACCGCCAAGCTCAGGGCCGAATTCCAGGCCACCACCCTGCCGCGTCGCTTGCCCATGGTCGGCTCCTCGCAAAAAGCTGCGGCCGACTTTACCCGCGGCACAACCCGCCGCCGCCGCCGCGTTCGCTCACGCCGGGGCCCAAGTCGATTCAGATCGCTGAGATACGTCGCACCACCGGAATTTGTCGTGCGCGATTCTCCCGACGCCGCTCGGCATTCGCCTTAATCCGCTGGCCGACCGCCCCAACCCTCGGCCGTCGCGAAAGATCCGACACACGATCTTTGAAATCCCCCCGCCCCGGCAGCGTCGTTGATCGGCCCGTTTCCGCAGCGGCTCGCCGGTAGACGTGCGCACGGGTTGCAGTTAACTTGGAGACTCTATGCCAACGGCCCGCTTTCGTGCTCCCGCGACCGAACCCCTTGAGAACCGCACCCTCTTCGCCGCCAGTGCGCCGCTCTATCCCTACACCTTCGGCGGGCCGGGCTTCGACAACGTTCAAAAAGCCATCATCACCCCCACCGGCGACACCCTCATCACCGGCCTGTTCTCAGGCACCGTCAATTTCGACCGCGCCGGCGGCAAGGCGGGCGTCCGCACCGCCCAGGGCGACACCGACATCTACGTCGCCGAGTACACCCCCGCGGGCGCCCTGAAATGGGTCACCCAGATCGGCGGCGATTACACCGACAAGTACATGCAGAAGTTCGACAAACGCGATCTGCCGATCAATCAGTCGCAACTGTCGCTCTTCGTCGGCAAAGTCGGCGAGCAGCCCCGCGGCGCCGGCGAATACGTCAATGACATCGTCGCCGACGCGGCCGGCAATGTGTACCTCGCCGGCGACTTCAAACGCACCATCACCGCCGGGAAATTCTCCCTCACCGCCGACGAAACGTTCACCTCCGACTACTACGACGCCATGGTGCTGAAGCTCTCCAGCACGGGCCAGGTCACGTGGGTCAACCAAACCAGCGGCCCCTTCGACGACGCCGCCATGACCCTCGGCCTCGACGGCTCGGGCACTCCCATCGTCGGCGGGTACTTCCAGCGGCAGGCCGCCTTCGATACCACCCGCGGCAAGAAAATCTACGAAACCAACGGCCGCGACGGCGGCTATGTCACGCGCCTCGACCCGGCCACCGGCAAAGTCGTCTGGGAATACCAGTTCGTCAGCCGCGCCACCGGCCAGGACGAACGCGACGCCGTCAACGGCATCGTCGTCACCTCCAGGGGCGACGTCTACCTCGCCGGCACCTACGCCTACAAGGCGAATTTCGACGAAAACGTCACCAACTACACCCTCCGCTCCGAAGGCAAAACCGACGCGTTCCTCGCCAAGATCAGCCGAAAAGGCGCCTTCCAATGGGCACTTTCCACCGGCGGCAAGCAAAACGACGGCAATTCCGCCATCACCATGGACGCCCAGGGCAACATCTACACCGCCGGCTATTTCAGCGACAAGGTCGACGTCAATCCGCTCCCCAACGTCGAAACCGACTACGAAGCCACCGTCGAGCCCGGCCATAAGAGCGCGACCTTCCCGGACATCCTCGTCAGCAAATTCGCCCCCGACGGCACCCCCGTCTGGCAAGATCAAATGGGCGGCCCCTATTTCGAAATCGTCGCCGGCATCACTGTCGATGCCCAGGGCGGGGTCGATACCGTCGGCTCCTTCTTCAACACCGCCGACTTCGCCCCTGGGAAGGCCGTCTTCAATCTCAACAGCGCCGAAGTCGCCTACGGCGATTCCATCAAAGACCTCAACACCAGCTTCGGCCGGCACGAGTCGTATGACTGGTTTGTCTCCCGGCTCAGCCCGCGCGGCAAGTTCGTCAACGCCGTCCGCATCGGCGGCGGCGACGACGACTACGCCTCGGGCATTTCCGTCGACAACAACGGCAACCTGCTCATCGCCGGCCGCGCCACCTCGACCAAGCCGACGGATCGCAAAGACCGAAACGAGCAAGCACTGATTGAATTGCTCAGTCCCGAATTGAACGTTCTGTAGTTTTTCTGAAACAGGAGGTTTCGCACCATGGCAGACAACACCCCCAACGCCGAGTTCCCCACGATCATCGGCCCCGACGCCAGCTTCAAGGGCGAGCTCACGTTCGAAAAAGGCCTGCGCCTGCAGGGCAAATTCGAAGGCCGCATCAACACCCAGGGCCGCCTGCACATCGCTAAGGAAGCCCACATGCAGGCCGACGTCGAAGCGTCCGCCATCGTGGTCGAGGGCGAAGTCAAAGGCAATCTCTCCGCCAGCGATCGCATCGAACTCAAAAACAGCGCCCGCTATGAAGGCGACATCACCGCCGGCAAGCTCGTCGTCGATGAAGGCGCGTCGCTGGTCGGCCATGTGAGCGTCGGCCCCGACGTCGCCAAGCGCACCGGCCGCCCCAGCCCGGCGCCCGTGGGCATCAACCGCCCCACGCCCCCGGCCCCGACCGGCAATGCGAATCCGCAGCATAAATAAGTTGATCGCGGCGGGTCAATAGTTGATCGTTCAGCAGAAAGTCCGACATTGACGATCAACTATTGACCCACGATCTTACGCCATGGCCAAAGGCACCCTACCAACCCCGCCGCCCGACGATCGCGTCACGGTCGTCTGCCTTTACTGCAATAAGCCGCAGGAGGTCAGCCGCCGGGCCATGCAGATCACCTGCAAGTTCTGCTACAAGTCCCTCAAGATCGAAGACATCGTCGTCAAGCAGTACGAAGCCCGCCGCAGTCTCGAAACGTGCGGCGTGGTCGTGGTCGAGAAAAAAGGGAATGTCGTCGCCGATCGGCTGCTGTGCGGCGGGCTCATCGTCCGCGGCAAAGTCAAAGGCAGCGTCGTCAGCCGGGGCACCGTTCTCGTCGGGCCCGATGCCGACTTGATCGGCGATGTCACCGCCCCCACCCTCGCCGTCGGCGCCGGCGCCGTCCTCAACGGCTACTACCGCGTCGGTGCAGACCCCCTGCCCTAGCCATCACTGGCGCGAATCCCCGCACGGGTCCATCTCAGGTCGCCGCTTTCGGCCGGTGCAGTCCCTTCCACACGATTCCGCTTAGCAGCGCCAGCGTCACGATCATCGAGATCGACAAAAACCACCGGCGATTCACCGTCGTCTCGGGCGTCAATTGCGGCCCCATCGACCAGACCGGCAGCAGCAC
>JBQCCH010000301.1:0-3309 GCA_051962375.1 Tepidisphaeraceae bacterium | reverse complement strand
GCCAGGCAGACGATCGCGGCGACGATCACCCACTTCGCGGGGCGCGTCGCCTGGTCGTGCGTCAGGTAGTGGCCGCAGCGCGGGCATTGGTCGGCGTCGGGGTAGACGGCTGCGCCGCAGCTTGGGCAAACCTCGTCGTCGGCGGCATCGTCGGCGCTGGCGCCAGAATCGGTGTCGGCCTCGTCGGGCCAATCGTTGTCGTCGTCGGCGTCATCGTCGTAGCGGGCCATCGCTTCCTTTGCTCAGGGGGTCGGTGTTTTGCGTTGCGGAACGGCGCAGCACAGTTTAACGTGAAAGCCACTCGAGGGAGGATCCACTTGAAACGACAATGCATTCTGGCGGCGGCGGTGATCGGTGTGGCGTTGCGCGCGGGGTGGGCTGCGGAAACGACGGCCGACCCGAAAACGCCCGCGGAGATGAAAGTCCGCGTCGCCGAGGTGGCCAAGAAAATGCCCACCTTGACGCCCGACCAGGCGGCGGAGCAGTGGTGGCAATTGGTGGACCAAAGCATCTATCCGATGCACCACCCGTTTGATGGCCGCCGGTATGAGCCTTTCAGCTTCGGCGACCTGGGCCCGGCGCTGCCGGCGAAGGAACGCTGGCCCGCTTTGGAGGCGTACACGGCCAAGCGCGCAGCCGCCGATCCCACGGATGCTCATAAGCAGCTCGCCCTGTGCTTTTCCGCCGCCCTGCTGGGGGACAATAAGACCGCCCAGACCGCGCTGGATGGTGTCCAGGCGGCAATCCAAAAACGCGCGCCGGGCCTGCGTGATTTCAGCGCGATCGATCAACTGCGGGCCACCGTGAATGACACCGTCGATTCCAAGGCACAGCTCGCGACATTCGAATCGCAATTGAATGATTCGATGCCCTTCCTGGGCAGTGTGCCTGATCTGGTCACGATCGCCGGCCCGGAAAAGGCCGAGCAGTTGCTGCGGCGCGCGCTGATGAAAAACGGCGAAATCCGGATCGAAGTCGGCGACGAAACCAGGGCGTTGGCGAAAAAGCTTGCTCTGTCGATGGCTGACAAGCTTCCGCAACCGCAATGGGGCTTGTGCGACGACATTCACTCAATCGCGTTGTATGAGGCGATGCAAAAGCGGTCCGACGCGTTGAAAGCCGGGCCGCCGCAGCGCAAAGGCGGCCTGATGACTCTGCTCGGCCTGGAGCCGCCGCCCTATCAGCCTCAGTACGATGAGTCGGTGTATGGGCGAGACCAGGCCCGCCCATGGTACATGGCCAGCCTGATCGCAGCCGGCCGCACGGACGATGCGGTCAAGGTCGCTCAGTCGAACAAGGAAACCTACGTCGACTCGCAGATCACCGACGCCCTGATCGATGCCGGCTACAGCGAGAATCTTTACACGTTCGCCAAGCAACTGGTTCAGATCGATCCGAAATCGGCCTATTGGTCCACGTTCACGGAACTGGCGAATTCGCTGGGCAAAACGGACGAGGTGCTTGCCCTGGTCAAGAAAGAATACGCCCGGACCGACCTGGCGCCCGAGGTGCACTGGGAGGCGTCGACTCGCATGGTCGATGCGTGGCTGGCGGCAGACGATGTGGATGACGCGGTGAAGCTGCTGCGGTCGCAGCTGGCCAGTGCGCTCGATAAGGACAAGTTCGAGCTCGCGCTGCGCTTGGCGCGGATCGGGCGGGTCACGCAGCGCGCGGGATTGACCAAGGAGGGGCTTGATCAGTGCGTGGCCGCGTTCAAAGGATCGGACAATCGATCCATCGATGAATCGGGCTGGGCGCGCGAGATGCGCCTGGCGAACCGGGCCGATGAATTGGTGCAAGCGGTGAACGCTCATCTCGAGCATGCCGAGGCCGCTGTGCCGAAGGACCAGCCCGGTGTGCGAACACCGGCCTTGGCGGATTTATCGGTGCTGGCGCAGAGTTATTACCTGCTCGGGCGGCCGGAGCCGTTGGTGGAACTGGTGAGAAAATCCAGGAAATGGCCGGTCGGCGACCTGGCGGAATTGCCGATTGGTCAGGTCGAGCACAGCGAGGAGGCGCCGATGGCATTTTATGTCGCCTGGGCGCTGGCCAAGACGCAGACGATGGACTACGCGAAGGGCATTCTGAACGACGTGCTGCACGAATGCGGCGGGCTTGACCCCGCCTACGCCCTGCTGCTGCAATTCGATCCCCAGGCGATGGCCAAGCTGGATGATCTGGCGAAGCGCGACCGATTTGAAGAACGCCCGCTGATCTGGAAAGCCGTCCTGCTGCGGCGGGCGGGCAAGCTGGACGAGGCCGAGCAAGTCTGCCGGCAGGCGATCGCCATCGATCCGTCGGACGGCGAAGAGCCCAAGGGCGATCGCATGCGCGTGTACGCGGTCTTGGCCGACGTGCTGAGCGACAAGAAGGACGCGAAAGAGGCGGCGTTTTATCGACAAGTGGTGGCGAGCATCCGCGAATCCGAAGATGCCGACGACGCCTGGACGTGCGGCCTCACGAGCCGGGCCGTCGCCATGTACACCGACGCGCTGAATCACTTTTCCGACGCCTACTGCATTCAATCCCGACTGGCGGTGCGATTGGCGGATCTGGGCAAGGAGAAGGAGGCGGAAGAGCACTATCGCAAGGCGTTTGAGCTGATGCCCGGCAGCTTTGGGCGCGTGGAGAGCCACTGCTTCGGGTGCGAGCGCACGTTCGCGGGCGCGACGCCGCAGAACATTGCCGAGCGGGTCTTTACGCAGATGCTGGCGAAGGACCCGAATAAGCCGCAGTTGCATTACCTGCTGGGGTATCTCCGCATGGAGCAAGGGCGCTACCCGGCGGCCGCGGATGAATTTCGTGCCGCGACGCGGCTTGATCCGGATTACCTGAATGCCTGGAAAAAACTGATTGACGTGGGCAACCACCTGCAACTGAGCACGGCCGAAAAGGATGCGGCGATCCTGAACCAACTGCGGCTCGATCCCCAGGGGCTGCACAGCAACGTGAACGATGAGCTGAGCGAGGTGCACGACGTGGGCACGCTCTGGACCGCGACAACCGCAGCCGACGCGGCACGGTGGCACAAGCCGGCGTCGCTGTTGCCGTTTCCGGCGTCGGCGGAAGAAATCGCCCGCAACAAGCGACCGACGGATGATGATCAGTCATTTATGATCGACGACTTTAGCAAACCGAAAGCGCCGGGCACGTATGTGCTGGAGTCGCCGCGGATCAAGCCGATCTTCGACTACTGGACCGAGGTGCCCGGGTATTGGTGATCGCCTCACGTGCGGCCGAACAGGTGGCGCAGTTCGTCCTTGGCGTGTTCGAGGACGGCGTGCTGCTTTTTCGGGAGGTTTTTGCCCG
>JBQCCH010000300.1:0-4357 GCA_051962375.1 Tepidisphaeraceae bacterium | reverse complement strand
TTGGGGCCTTCATAGCGAATGATGACGACGTCGCCCTTCTGGATCGTGTGATGTTCCAGGCTGGCGAGCATGTCTTCTTCGCTATCGAAGACCTTGGCCGGGCCTTCAAAGTGCGTGCCTTCCTTGCCGGTGATCTTGGCGACGGCGCCTTCGCTCGCGAGGTTGCCCTTGAGAATGCGGATGTGGCCGTCTTTTTTGATCGGGTTGTCAAGACTGTGAACGATGGGTTGGCCGGGCGTAAGGCCGGGCAGGTCTTTGACGTTTTCCCAGAGCGTGTGGCCGGTGACAGTTTTCTGCGTGCCGTCGATGATCTTGTTTTCGATAAGAAACTTGATGACCGCGGGCACACCGCCGACGGCGTGCAGGTCTTCCATCACGTATTTGCCGCTGGGTTTGAAGTCGCTGAGCAGAGGCGTTTCATTGTTCACCTGTTCCCAGTCGGCCAGCGTCAGGTCAATGCCGAACGCCCGCGCCATCGCGATGGAATGCAGCACCGCGTTGGTCGATCCGCCGAGCACGACGATGAGCTTCATGGCATTGATGAAGCTTTGCTTGGTGACGATGTCGCGCGGCTTCAGGTCGAGCGCCAGCAGGTGCTTGATCGCCTTGCCGGCGCGATCGCATTCGTCGATTTTCTCCTGCGAATCAGCCGGCAGCGATGAATCGTAAGGGAGCGACAGGCCCAGGCACTCGATGAAGGAGGCCATGGTGTTGGCGGTATACATGCCGCCGCACGCGCCTTGGCCCGGGCACGCGTGACCGAGGATTTCCTTGCGTTCGGTCTCGGTGATTTTGCCGGCGAGTTTCTCGCCATACACCTGAAACGCACTGACGATATCGAGCTTGCGTTCTTCGCCGTGCACCGTCGCGCAGCCGGCGCGGATGGTGCCGCCGTAGATCATGATGCTCGGGCGATTCAGGCGCCCCATGGCGATCACGGTGCCGGGCATGTTTTTGTCGCAGCCGGGGATCGCAACCAGGGCATCGTACCACTGGGCGCTCATGATGGTTTCGATGGAGTCGGCAATTAGATCGCGCGATTGCAGCGAAAAACTCATGCCGTCGGTCCCCATGGAAATGCCGTCGGACACGCCCACGGTGTTGAACCGCATGCCCACGCAATCCACCGCTTCGGCACTGCGCTTCACATGATTGCCCAGCTCGGCCAGGTGCATGTTGCAGGGGTTGCCTTCATACCACACGCTGCCGATGCCGATTTGCGGCTTTTCAAGATCCTTCCAGGACAGACCCGTCGCGATGAGCATGGCTTGGCTGGCGCCCTGACTGGCGGGCTGGGTGATGCGGGACGAATACTTATTCAATTGCGGCGTGGCAGTGGTGTTGGCGGTGGTCATAGTCGTTCTTCTCGGTGCGCCGACTCGGCGAAGGGGCGATGATAGCAAATTTTTCCACCCGCTACAGCATCGCCGCTGGGGAGAGCGCTACCATTCGAACGACCGCTATTGAAGGAACCGAATGATTCAAGCCATCGTCTTTGACCTGAACGGCACGTTGCTCGACCTGAGCTATCTCGATCCGTATTTCGTCCGCCTGTTCGGCCTGAGTTCGGCGCGGCAACGGTGGTTTGATCAATTGCAGATTCTCTGGCTGACCACCATCGCCACCAATCGCTATCAGCCCCTCGACAAGCTCGCCGACGCGGCCCTGACCATGCTCGCGCAACGCGACGGCGTGACGCTGGAGGAAACGGTCAAGCAATCGCTCCTGTCAGCGATGACGACGCTGCCCCCCTTCCCGGATGTGCCGGCTGCCCTCAGTGAATTGAGCGAATCGAAGGTCAAACTTCTCGCCTTGACGAACGGCACGCTCAGCGCCGCCAAATCACAGCTCAGCGGCGGCGGTGTCTATTCGCTGTTTCACGAAGTGCTGTCGGCCGACTGGGTGTTCCGATACAAGCCGGCGCGCGATCCGTATGACTTCGCCTTGAAAAAAGCCGACCTTCCTCCCGAGCAGGTGCTGATGGTGGCTGCCCACGGATGGGATCTGACCGGCGCGCATCAGCTCGGCATGAAGACCGCGTTCGTCAAACGCCCCGGCCAGGTGCTTTGCCCACTCGATCCGGCGCCGGACGTAACGGTTGAAAACCTTCGGGAGCTGGTGGCCTATCTGAAATCGCCACCAGCTCCCGCACATTGAACCGACCGTTGACCGTGATGGCGGCATTATTGGCGTGATCGACGACGCCGCATGAGCGCCAGCCCCGCCAGACCGATCGCCGCGAAGGATGCGGGTTCGGGCACGGTGTAAGCGACCACCAATTGCGGACGGGTCGATGCGTCGTCCGCGCCGGTGAAGTCGATCTGCCACCCATCGCCGCCCCCCGCGGAGTGCAGCAGCCAGCCGTTGTCGACGACTGTCCCGTCAAGCACGGCCTGCACGTAGGCGGTGACATCAAACCAGGCTTGCGAGCCGGTGATCATCCCAGTCACCGAGCTCAGCTCCGTGCCGGCAGGACCGTTGACGTCGAACGTGGGAAACGTGCTGGCGCCGGTGGAAGCGTCCCAGGCGATCGGGCTGGCATCCAGCCGCCATTCGCTGCCGCTGCGGGCGTTCCCGCTGGCTTCGCCGGTGGTGATGACGAGATACGCGGATCGAATCACCGCCTTGGCGGGGATGTTCGCGGCTGAGGCGATGTCGGTGAACTGAATCGCCGCGCTGCTGCCGATGCTGGAGGCATCTTCCTGATCGAGAAAGTTCTGGGCGATGGTCGATCCATCGGACGTTTGGTCGACGCCTTGGAACGATTGCATGTAGGTCATTCGCGTGCCGCTGTACCCGTTGACGCCCTGCTGCAGCGTGGCGACGTGCACGGGATCGGTCGTATACGTCACGCTCAACTGCGGACGATTCGCGGCCGTGGCGTTGGAAGCGGAATCGACGGACCAGCCGTCGGTCGTTCCGGTGAAGCCGGATTGGATGACGAGCCCATTGTTCGCCAAAGCGCCGCTCGACCAGGACTGCACGAAGGGCGCGACGTTGACCGAAACGACCTGGCTCTGCGTCTGCTTGCCGATGCCGCCGACCGCCCGCGTGGCAGTGCCGGTGGTGTACCACGGCCCGACATTTCCGCCGCTGCCGATCGGGTCGGCGGCGTTTTGGACGTAGCTGTTGTACGTGGTCGATCCGCTGAACGGCTGCGTCAACGCCGCCACGCCCCAGGGGCCGCCGCTGTTGGCGCTGCTGCTGGTGTAGGTGGTCAGCGTGAGATTGGCGCTGAGGATGTAGGCGCCGACCGGAATCTGGCCGGGGCCGTTGCCGAAGATGTTGTCGTATCGAAGCAGACCGACGGTATCCGGTGAATTGGCGGGATTGCTGGCATCCAGTCCGTCGAGCGGCATGTTGACCTTCGTCGCGACGGCTGAGGCGGCCTGGTCGGGCGCGCTCGTGGAGATGTAGCTGTTGTAAGTCCCCGTGTAACCGTTGACGCCCTGCTGAAAGCTGACGGTGGTGTCGGCGAGTGCTGTTCCGCCGCCGATTGCTGCGAGCGCGAATAGCGCCCGGCTCATGTCGTATCGCTGCATTTTCGTTCTCCGTGATTGACGCGTGTTGAATCGTGAAGCGGTGTGTTTTCTAGTTTCCGCTGTAGACGTATTTGGTGAAGGCGTGGCCGTTGATGACGGTGCTGCTTTCGCTCAGGCCGGGGCAGTTGTGGGTGGTGAAGAATGACCACTGCGCCAGCCCCTGATAGCTGCGAATGAACGTCATGATGTACTGCGGCCCGCGGCGGACGAATTCAACATGGCCGTCTGCGAAACCAAAGTTCGCGCCTTCGTTGCCATGGTTGTTGCCCGGATCGGGCCAATTGTTTTGAGGCAGGGTGAAGCTTGCGCCGGCCGGGTCTTTATCGATGTCGGCGATGAGGATGGTGGTGGTAGCACCGAAGAGCTTTCCAAACCGTTTCACGACGCCGTAATTGATGTTGCTGGGGCTGCCGGGTGTGACGTACCACGGGTCGCTCGGGCGCAGGCCAAGCTGCGCGTCGAACGTGCCGTACTGTCGCCCATCGATCACGCGCCCGTCGGGCCAGACGCCGCCGCTGTACCAGGCGAAGGGCTCGTAGCTGTGGCCGTAAGCATCGCGATTGTTGGCCGAATTTTCGATGTCGGTCAGGACATTGGTGGGATACATCGTGGGGCCGGAGACGAACTGGTCGCGGCGGATGTAGTTGTTGGTGGCCGGGCAAATGGCGACCTGCGGGTCCTTGATGTAGGCGGGGATCAGGAAGCCGAGCGAATCGCTTCCGCCGTCTTTATTCGGAAAGAAGATCGGCCGGCGGGGATTGTCCTGGCAGCGCGTGATCGCGGCCATGACGATCTGGTGAATGTTGGAGGCACAT
>JBQCCH010000299.1:0-2714 GCA_051962375.1 Tepidisphaeraceae bacterium | reverse complement strand
GCAGCTACGGGATCTGCGAAGGCACGGGCAAACCGATCAGCAAGCCGCGCCTGGAAGCCCAGCCGTGGGCGAAATATTCGATCGAACACGCCCGCTCGCTCGAGCGCCCGATGTTCCGTCGCGCGTTTTAAGTCAATTCTGTGCCTGCTATCGGAGTGCGGACGGCATTTAGCCGCCGAAGGCGAGTTCGCGCCGCAACTGATCGAGCCGCTGCTTTGCGGCGGCGACCTGCTCGTCTTCCAGCACCATCGCTGCCTGGCGTTGCTGCAGCCCGGCCAACTGTTTGGCCGCCTGCACGTATTGGGCCTTGGCGACGGTGATGTCCGGGTCGGCCGACATGACGTCGGATTCGGCGGACGACAAGGCGCTGCGCAGCTTCATCAATTCGCCGGCCAATTCGAAGTGGCGCGATGCGTCTTTGACGGCATCAAGCTGCCGCTCAGTCTGGCGGATGCGGAAAAGTTGTTCGCGGATGTCTGGGCGCTTTTCCAGGTCGGCCTTGGCGTCGGAAACGACGGTCTGGTACGCCCGGTAGGCGGAGCGGAGCGTGTCGCGGGCCTGGTCGATCTCGGCATTCAGCGGCAGGCTGCGTTGAGCGATGCAATAGGCGGATGAGAAGGCGGCCTGCGCGCGGGTGATTTCCAAGCTTTTTTCGAAGGCCGCCCGACTCCGGCCGTTATCGGCGGGGCTCGAATGCGTCACCCAGTGGATCTGGTACCCGCCTTGAGCCGGCCCCACCCCACCGCACAATACGCCAAGTCCAACTGCAATGATCAAGCCACGCACGAGAAACTCCTTCAGAGTCTATCGGTCATTCTATGCCCGCACTGTAGCGCGGCGGCTCAAAACCGGGGCGATCTTTCTAAGCCCAGGCGCGACGCAACGGATGCTCGCTCAGGCCGTCGCGGGGGCGTCGGTTTGGCGGGGCAAAACGCAGGTGACGGTGGTGCCGCGTCCGACGACGCTGTCGAGCGTCACCTGCCCGTGCAGGGCCATCATCGCGTGCTTGACGATGGCGAGCCCCAGCCCCGTGCCGCGCCCGCCGGCGCCGGTGCGGGCGGCGTCGACCTGGTAAAACCGCTCGAACACGCGCTCCAGATGCTGCGGCGGAATGCCGATGCCCGTATCGCTCACGCGCATCACCACCCGCGACGCATCCGCAGGGTCGGCCTGCATGGAAACGCTGACCCGTCCGCCGGCGGGCGTGTATTTGATCGAGTTTTCCACCAGGTTCTTCAGCACCAGGTCCAACAGCTTGCGGTCGGAGGTGAATTCCAGCCCGTCGTCCCCTTCCAGAAGCAGCTGCACCGATTTGCTCTCGGCAAAGGGAGACAGTGCGTGCTGGACGGTCTGCAGGATGTCGGCGGTTTTGACGCGGGACAGCTGCGGCTTGATCTCGGCGTTTTCGACGCGCGACAGATCGAGCAGGTCCTGCAGCATGTCTTCAAGCCGTCGCAAATGCCCGGCGATGATCCCGATGCAGCGCTGCGTCTGGTCGAGGTCTTCGGTGTAGACCTCGCTGAGCGTTTCAAACGCGATCTTGATCGCGGCGATGGGGGTTCGCAGTTCGTGGCTGGCGTTGGCGACGAAATCGGTCTTCATCTGCACGGCGGCCGCCAGCTTGGTGATGTCGCGCAGCACCAGCAACACGCCCCCCGCGCTCGTGCGAGCGACGACCGCCTGATAAGTCATCTTCTGCCCCTGCCGGGTGACGCGGATTTCGCGGACCAGGGGCGAGGGCGTCGCCAGCGGCAAATCGAGCAGGTGTTCGTAGGCGTCGACCAGGGATGATTCGCCCAGGATCGAAATCAGCATTTGCCCGATCGCCTGGTGGGTGGTGATCGACAGAAAGCGGGCGGCCGGCTGGTTGATGAGCGTGACGCGTTTCTGGGCGTCGGTCAGGAGGATGGGGTCGGGCAGCGAATCGACCAGGCCGGTGAGATCGGACTGCTGGCGGCGCAGGTCGGCCATCTGGCGCTGGGTTTGTTCGGCGAGGAAATTGATGCGGGCGGCGAGCTCCCGGAGCACGCGGTTGCCGCTGGGGACGACGCGCGTGTGCCATTGGCCGGCGGACATGTCGTCGGCGGCCAGGGCGAGACGGCGCACCGGCGCGATCCACCGCCGCTGCATCAGCACCGCCAGCCAGCTCATGATCAGGATCGACACCCCCACCGCCCCGGCCAGTTGGGCGATCATCGTGGAATTGAATTCGACGACCGTGCGCTCCGCCCGGCTGGCGCGGGCGATCAGCCCCGATGGCCCGGCGACGCGCTGGGCGGAATAGACATACCGCTCGCCGGCCGAATGACTCAGCCGCACCGACGTGCCGGCCCCGGTGGCCCGGGCTTGCATCACTTCCGGGCGATCGTTGTGGTTGTTGAGCGTCGACGGATCGAAGCGGGTATCCAGCAGCACCACGCCCTGCCCGCTGATGACGGTATAGCGGACATTGCGGTACGCCGCCTCAACCTTCGCGCGATCGGCGACGGCCGAATCGAGCCGGCCGCCGGCGCCGATGATCCAGCCCGCGAGCATGCGGGCATCGTCGGCGAGATCCTGCGACTGATGCCGCCGCGCCGTCTCGACGCCGGACCGATAAATAAGCCCGCCACTGACGACCACGACCGCCACCATCATGGCGGCGAAGGGCATCATCAATCGCCACAAGTAAGACCGATCGGACATGCGCGCGGATTGTACGTGCTGGATGTGAG
>JBQCCH010000298.1:0-2196 GCA_051962375.1 Tepidisphaeraceae bacterium | reverse complement strand
GTACCCGCGGATGTCGGCGTTTTCGCCGACCACGTTCTGGATTTCGGCCGTCGAACCGATGCCGAAAATCCCGCCGCCCACCACCGAGCCCGTGCCCGTGGCGGCGACGCCTTCGCCGATGTTGACGTTCTGCACCACGCGCCCCGCGACCGCCCCGACAATGCCGTCCAGTGCGCCTTTGGCGTTCTGATGACCCGCGTTGGTGACCACGTTGCCGATGGCGTTCCCGACATTGACGTTCCCCAGACCGTCCCGCGTCACGATGCTGACGGCCGAGCCGGTGACGTTCAGGCCCATCGAGTAGGGGTTGAACGGGAAGGCCGCCGATGTGAGATTGGTCGGCAGGTCGACTTCACCGGCGATGGTCGAACGCACAAACCCGGCCGACTGTGCCGTGAAATACCCGAGCGATGCGGCATTCACGCTGGCGATTTCACCGCCCGTCGCGTTCAGCAACGTGGTGATGTCGTTGCCGGTGATGTTCATGACATTGATCGGCGCCGAACCGGCCAGCGTGATGACGTTCGGCACGCTCGGCTGCGGGGTGGTGAGGGTTTGCGTCGCCGACGACCCGGTGCCGGTCGTCGTTCCGGACGGGGCGTAGCCGGTCGTGTTGAAGTACGCGCTGAAGATCGCCGGCGAGCCGGCGCTGGCGGTGGTGATCTTGCCGATGTCCACTTCGCCGCCGCCGCTGGCGCTGGCGGTCAGGCTGGTCGTGCTGGTGACGTCCAGGATCACGCCGCCGCCGTTGCGCATCGGGTAGTAGCGAACGCCCAACTCGCCCGAAGTGGTCGTGACGGTGGTCGTGGTGCCGGTGGTGGAACCGGTCGTTACGGTCGTCGGGGCCAGGGTGATCTTGGCGCCGGAGTCATCGGTGTACTGTTGTTTTTGGTTGAGCTTGACGGTGGTGGTGATCTCGTACGACCCGCCGAAGAATCGGTCGCGATAGGCCGCTCCGCCGACGTAAACGTACTTCACGTTGCCGCCGAGCCCGGTGAGCAGCACCGGGCCGCCGCTGGTTGCCGAGCCGAAATCGCCGGTGACGTAGATCACATCGATCGTGCCGTCGTAACCCTTGTTGTCGGTGTTCGCCGAGATGACCGGCGTGAAGAACGACGCGCCGTCGCCCACAGAGCCGGCAATGATCGTGCCGATGGCGCGATTGGCGATGAGGTTGGCATCAAGGGCGCCGCCCGCTTCCACCCGCTGGTAATCGAACCCGATCGCCGACGACGGGTTCGGATTGCCGCCGCTGCTCCCGCCGTAGTTCAGGGCGAGCAGCCCGTTGCTGCGGATGTAGCCGACCGACCCGCGCGGAACGACCAGGTCGCCGAACAGGTTGATCTGGGCCGTTTGTCCGCCGATGTCGCCGTAGGTGTTGCTGCCGATTTGGTTGGCGGTGATCGCCCGCAGGTTGCCCTTGGCTGCGGCGATGGGGGAGCCGCTGCCGATCTGGTAGTACGAAGCGGCCGCCAGTTCGCCGGCCGCCTGGATCGCGCCCAGGTCGCCGGTCTGCACGGCAATGCCGTTGCCCGGTTCCATCATCGCGTAGCTCGCGCCCACGTCGATCCCGCCGACCGCCACTTCGCCCGCATTGTTGACGCTGAGCGTGTAGCTGACCGGCACCTTGTTCGGGCCGGTGCCGTTGAAGAGCGTGTCGCCGGGCATCGCCACGACCAGGCGATACACGCCCGGGGTCTTGGCGGTGAACGAGAAGGGCTGGTTCGCCGTGCCGGTCAGTTCCGGCAGATCCGTCGCGACCAGCCGGCCGAGCGGATCGAACACGCCCAATTGCCCAATGGTCCCGTCGGTCAGGCCGAATTGGTCGGGGGTGGTCGAATCCAGGTGCAGGATGACGCTTTGACCCGCCATCAGCGGCAGGCCGTAGGCGTCGGTGTTGTCGCCGTCCACGCCATCGAGCGTGCCCTGGAATTCCATCGTCTGCACGGCGCCGGTCGTGGAACTGGTGTAGGTGTTGGAGAACTGGAAGTTGTTCTCAACCGCGGGGGTGCCTTCACCGCCCGTGCTGTCGTTCGTGAAGAAAGAGCCGGCCAATTCGCCCGACATGAAGACGCTGCCCGGCGTTTCTGAGCCGATCAGGGTGTATTCGGCTTCCTGCACGGGCGTGGTCAGGCCCGGCACGCTGGAGCTGTTGTTGACGGTGACCGAGCTGGAGTTGTTCCCGCCGACGTGCAG
>JBQCCH010000297.1:0-2520 GCA_051962375.1 Tepidisphaeraceae bacterium | reverse complement strand
ACGCCAGGCGCTTTCGGTGGATCTGCAGCCGTTGCCTCCGATTCTTGTTGATCTCCTGCCCGCACCGTCGTACCGACGATTCTGCAAGACACAGACGGATGTGTCCGTCGCGAACGATCCGGCCCACGCCTCCCTCAGCAGTATCGTTTTGCTGATCTAGCATCGCTTCCTTCCTGATCCGGGTGCTCCGGTTGCGCGCGATTGGCGTGTAGCGGGGCAGTTCTCGTTTTGGCTTGGCCGCTGCGCCGAGCGAAGCGATCCGACCCTGTCTGCTTGAGGAGAATCCTTTGATATTTCTGCGAAAGCCCAAGGCCTTGGCCTTGGCGGCGCTGGCGTGGCTGTGCGGGTGCACGCCGATGCCAACGATTGAACCTGTCGATCAACAGGCGGCAACGCTGACCGCCATCGGCGCCCCATTTGTGTTCCAGAGCGAACGTGAGCCCACCGACATCGCCGAACCGCGATCGATGCCCGATGCACTATCGATGGATGCGGCCGTGCGGCTTGCGCTGCAGCATGATCCCGGGCTGCAAGCGTCGCTCGCCCGTGTGCGCCAGGCTGAGGCTGAGGCGAAGCAAGTTCGGCTTCTGCCGAATCCGATCCTGAGCGTGTTGCTCAAATTCCCGGACGGCGGAGGCAAGCCTGACATCGAAGCCGCGGTCGCGGCCGACTTGCTTTCGCTCATCACTCAGCCGGGCCGAATCAGTGCCGCTGATCAACGCTTGCGTGCGGCGACGGCGGAATCGCTCACCGTAGTGCTGGATGTCATCCACGACGTGCAATCCCAATACACGCAAGCGCAAGCGTTGACCGGGCGCCTGAAGATCGTCGACGCCAGGCGGCAGATCTTGGGCGATCTGCTGCGTGTCACCGAATCGCGCGTGCGAGCCGGCGAGGCCGGGCGCCTGGATGTTCTGACGGTGCAGAGCGAAGTGTCGGCCCTTGAGATTGAACGTCTGAGTCTCTCGTCGGAAGCCCGCCAGGCGCGAATTGGGCTTGCAAGGCGCGTTGGCCGACCCAGCGGCCCGGCAACGTGGACGCTGGATGACTGGGCGAATCCCCGGCTGCCTTCGGCGACGGAGCAGGACTTGGTGGCGGCGTCGCTGGACATGCGGCCGGAGCTGCAATCGACCCGCTGGGAGCTGGCGGCACTCGGTGATGACCTGCGCGTGGCCGGCATCGCGCCATTTACGGATGGCGGCGGCGCGGGCGCGGCTGCGGAGCGGCAAGAGTCGTGGGCGGTCGGACCCAGTGCAACCGTGCCGATTCCGCTGTTCGACGTCGGGCAAGCGCGTCGCAGCTTAATCACCGCGCAGGTCGTTGAGCAGCGGCACGAATTGACGCGGCGGGAGCGACGAATCGTCGAGGAAGTGCGCGTCGCGATAGAAGCATTCCGATCCGCACGCTCGGCACTGGCGGAAGTGGAAAACACGCTTATTCCGCTGCAGCGCGACCGACTGAAACAAGCCGAATCGGCGTATGAGGCGGGGCTGGCGGATGTGCTGGCTGTCCGCCTTGCGGAGCAGGATCTGCAGCGGGGCTTATCTCAACAAGTCGAGCTGCAATCGGGGCTTTGTCTTGCACAGTTCCAGTTGGCAAGAGCCGTCGGTGGGAACGGCGTGCTTCATCGGGCGGATGCACTGCCGAGCGCTACGACTCTCTCTCAATCAAAGGACACTCATGAAAACGATCAATAGTCACGCTCTGTTTTCTCTGTTGCTGCTCTCGGTAATCGCTGCGTCGTCAAAGGCCGCCACCGATGAGGGACACGGCACCGAATCCGGCCACGCCGACGAAATCACGCTTCAAGCCGAAGCCGTCCGGCAAAACAACATCACCATCGCGCCCGTCGAACAAAAAATGCTGGTCGACAGCTTTGTCGCGCCTGCGCGGGTGGAATTCAATCGAGAGGCAATGGCGCACGTCGGTGCGCTGGTTTCCGGGCGGGTCGTCGAACTCAAGGCCCGGGTGGGCGATTCGGTGAAAAAAGACGACGCGCTGCTAGTTGTTGAAAGCACGGAGCTCGGCAAAGCGCAGAGTGAGTTTCTACAACGTCGCACCGAAGCCGACGTCGCCGCGGCGGCGGTTTCGCCGGCGAAGGAAGCCTTCGAGCGGGCGAAAAAACTCTATGACGATTCGCGGGGCATCGCGTTGGCTGAGGTGCAGAAGCGAGAAGTCGACTATCGCTCCTCGATCGGCGCGGCCGCGACTGCGAAGGCTGCTTATCAGGCGGCGGAAAACGGGCTGCGCCTGTGGGGTTTCAATGATGAACGCCTGCGGCAACTGGCCGAGCGCGGCGAGGTCGATCCCCATTACGTGATCCGCTCGCCCATCGCGGGCACGGTGATGGAGCGCGAAGTGACACTCGGCGAACTGGTATCCCCCGACAAGGACTCGCTGCTGGTGGTGGCGAACCTGGACACGCTGTGGGTGCTGGCCGACGTGCCGGAGGCGCGACTGGGCAGCCTGGGTGTCGGCAGTCAGGCGGAAGTGCGATTGGCGGCGCTGCCGGGGGAAACG
>JBQCCH010000296.1:0-13629 GCA_051962375.1 Tepidisphaeraceae bacterium | reverse complement strand
GCGAAAGGGATGGATGCCATCGCGGGGGACAAGGCCTTCATTATGAAGCCGGACGGGCAATCCGCGTTGTTCAGTGCGGAGCTTCGTGACGGTCCCTTCCCGACGCACTACGAGCCGGCCGAATCGCCGCTGCCGAATTTGCTTTATCCGAAGCAGAATGACAGCCCGAATATCCGGTATTTCGAAGGGCCAATGAATCTGATTGATCATGTGCCCAGTCAGGAGTATCCGATTGTCGCCTGTACGTTCCGCGTGACCGAGCATTACCTGAGCGGGCCGATGAGCCGGTTCAACAGTTGGTTGAACGAATTGATGCCGGCCATGTTCGTTGAGATCAGCCCGGAGCTCGCGGCCGAGAAAGGGATCGAACACGGGGGATGGATGACCGTCAAAAGCGCTCGCGGAACCGTGGAATGCCGCGCGATGGTCACCCGTCGGATTCGGCCGCTGCAGCATGGCGGGCGGACGATTCACCAGATCGGCATCCCGTTCCATTGGGGATTTGCGGGCGAAAGCGTGGGCGATGTCGCCAACGACCTGGTGGCAATTACCGCCGAGCCGAATGTGAGCATCCAGGAAGATAAGGCGTTTGGCGTGCAGGTGTTTGCCGGCCGGACATTCGCGAGCAACCAGGCGCCGACGGCGGCTTACACCCGTTGGCCGACGCAGATGCGCTCCCCCGGAACGCCCGCAAGTGGGCAGCCGGAAGGACAGATTCACCGCCGGAGGGATGACGAATGACCGTGAAATTGCCCCTGCTCGGTAGCGGTGAGAGTGCGATCCGCAAAGTCGGCGCGTCCGTGGAGGCTTCCATCGCCCAGGCGGTCGACAACTTGCCGAACGCGTTCCCGCCCAATCGCCGGCCCGTGCCGCAGCCCATGGATGCGAACGATCGCAAGCAGATCATGGGCTTCTTTACCGACACGACGCTGTGCATCGGCTGCAAGGCGTGCGAAGTGGCGTGCAAGCAATGGAACCAGTTGCCCAGCGACGGCCTGAAATTCACCGGCAACAGCTACTACAATACCGGGCACGTGAGCGCGACGACGTGGAGGCATGTGGCTTTCAAGGAAAAGATCGCCGAAACGGATGAGGCCGGCGTGACGAGCAGCCGCTGGCTGATGATGAGCGATGTCTGCAAGCACTGCGAAAGTGCGCCCTGCCAGCACAGTTGCCCGACCGGGGCGATCGTCTACAACGACTTCGGCGATGTTTATGTGCAGAACGATATTTGCAATGGATGCGGGTATTGCGTGGCAGCCTGTCCGTTTGGTGTGATCGGCCGCGCGGATGCCCCGCACGACGACGGCCACGCCCACAAGTGCACGCTTTGTATGGATCGGCAGGAAGACGGGATGACGCCGGCCTGCGCGAAATCATGCCCGACGTCATCGATCCAGTTCGGCCCGATCGACGAGTTGCGTGCCGCCGCCCGACAGCGCGAGCAGGACCTGCACGGTCGCGGGAATGACAAAGCGTACCTTTATGGGTGCGACAGTGTCGGCGATTACGGCCCGCTGAACGCGTTCTTTCTGCTCGAAGATCACCCGAACGAATACAACTTGCCCGTGAACCCGCCGCAGCCGTTTAAGGGACAAACGATGCGCTACGTTGCGGGGCTGGCGGTGGGTGCGGCCTTGACGGCGGTGTCGGCCTTTTTGATGGGGGCGAGTCAGCAGGGAGGTCGCCGTGGCCGATAGCCGGAAGGATTTTTCCTCGGATGCACCTTGGGCCGCCGCCATGTTTCACAAGGCGGATCCGAACCGGGTGCGCACGCTGCAGACGCCGAGCCCGGGACAGTATGAATCACGCCCGGCCGCCGGTTTTGTTCCGGCTGATCCGGCGACGTCAACGGCGGCGTTCCAGCCGGCAACGGGAGCGGCGGCTGCAGTCGTCGAACCGAACCGCAAGCGGCGGGACGAGCCGTCGTATTACGACGTCTCCATGCTGAAGACGCCGCTGTGGAAGTGGGAAATCGCCACCTATTTCTTTCTGGGCGGTTTGTCGGCGGGGGCGCATGTGCTGGGGCGAGTCGCGGGGCGGCTCGGGCATGAAGACGTTTCGCGAGTGGCCTCTTACCTGGCGCTCGCGAGCATCCTGCCGGGGCCGCCGCTGTTGATTCATGACCTGGGTGATCCGAAGCGGTTCCATCACATGTTGCGCGTGTGGAAGCCCAGCAGCCCGATGAACCTGGGGACATGGGCGATCACCGCCTACTCCGGCGCGGCGACGGCGGCGGCGGTGCGGGCTTATTTGAACCAGACCCGCCCCGGCGCTCGTGAGCAATGCAAACTGCAAAAGATGCTGAACAACGGCACGCTATTGCTGGTTCAGGACATGATGGGGACTCCGGTTGCGCTGATGGTTGCCGCGTACACGGGGGTGCTGCTGAGCACGACGTCGAACCCGTTGTGGTGCAAGAACCGCTGGCTGTCTCCGATGTTCACCGCGAGCGCGATCAGCACCGGCGCTGAGGCGATCCTGCTAGCGATGGATTGCCGCCGGGGCGCTGGCGCCCGGGAAGGCAAGGCGCAGAAAGCGCTGCGCCGCCTCGACACGCTTTCGCACCTGGTGGAATTGGGGTGCATTGTCGGATTCAACAAGGCCGCCGGTGAGAAAGCAAAGGCCATCCACGCCGGGCCGATGCGGAATTATCATCGCGCCAGTTTGTTCGGCATCATCGGTGCGGAGGTGCTGAAGCTGCTGCCCGTCCCCGGCTTCCTGCGTCGGCCGAAGCGGGAACTGACGAATGCCCTGGGCTTGCTCGGCGGCTTCGCCATGCGATGGACCATGGTCATGGGCGGCCATCCCGCGGCGAGCGACCCGCAAACGGCTCGGCTCGGCAGCCAGCCCTCCTCGCAGCGGCGGCCGTAACCGCGGTCGGCGCCCGGTACGCTTCGGCGCGCGAATGCGTCGGCCCCCATATGCTTCGGCGCTGTCGCAATGTCGCCGACTCGCTAACATGGCGATTCCTGGAGAGTGGCAGGTACCTGGTGGTCCTCGCGGTCTTCAAAACCGTCGTCGCTTCGTTCGCACGCAGCGAGGTAGGTTCGATTCCTATCCTCTCCGTTGATGGGGCTGCCGGCTGATTTACCGGCGATCGGTGATTGAAGAGGTCGCGGTTCGCTAACGGGTGGGCCCGGCGGGATTTGGCGGGTCAGTGAAAGTCGCGGGAGCCTTGGGGTAGGCCCAGGAGCAGGGGGGAGCGGTCGGTTAACTTTTTGGCGACGATGTGCAGCACCTGCACCTGCCGCTGAACAAAGCCCGTGGCATGAAGCAATGTCGCGTGACGCGCGGCGCGGCGATAGCGTTCGTAGACCTGCGACCAGACGATCAGATTCACGATGCCCGTTTCGTCTTCCAGCGTGATGAACACCACCCCCGAAGCCGTGCCGGGCCGTTGTCGTACGAGCACCAGGCCGCAGACGTCAATGAGTTTGTCGTTGGGGTAGCGTGTTTCATCTTGCGCTTGCGCTGCGGTGACGATGCGTCGGCGGGCCAGTTCGTCGCGCACGAATGAAACCGGGTGCCGCTTGAGGGACAGGCCGACGGTCGCGTAGTCGGTGCGGACATCGATGGCCTCGGGCATGGCCGGCAAGGCGACGGGCGTGGGTTCGAAGCCCGTGCCATCGAAGAGGGGAGAGCCGCCGTCGGAAATGCCCATCGCTTCCCAGGTGGCGTGCCGACGCTGAAGATCCATGGAGCGCAGCGCGTCTGCATTGGCGAGGCGGCGCATCGCGGAGGAATCGAGTTGGGCGGCGTGTCGCAGCTGCTCCATGGAGCGAAAGCGCCGCAGGTGTTGTCGTGCCGTGGCGATGCGATCGGCGTCGGCGTGGCGCATCCCTTTGATGAGCCGCAACCCCAGCCGCACGGCAGGCCCGTGCTTGCCCCATTCGTGTTTGGGGAGATTGGGATCAACAGGCGGCAAGGGTTGTTCGCATTCCAGCGTGCAGTCCCACTCGCTGGCGTTAACATCGACGGGCCGAACCTCGACGCCGTGTTCGCGGGCATCTCGGACGAGTTGGGGCGGGGCGTAAAAGCCCATGGGCTGGCTGTTGAGCAGCGCCGCCATGAAAGCAGCCGGGTGATACCGCTTGATCCAGGCCGAAACGTAGACGAGCTTGGCGAAGGAGGCGGCGTGGCTTTCGGGGAAGCCATATTCGCCGAAGCCGCAAATCTGCTTGAAGCACCGCTCGGCGAACTCGGCGGTGTAGCCGTTGGCGGTCATGCCGTTGACGAATTTGTCGTGAAACGGCTCGAGCCCGCCGGAGCGTTTCCAGGCCGCCATCGCCCGGCGCAGGGCGTCGGCTTCGGAGGGTGTGAACCGTGCGGCGACCATCGCCATGCGCATCGCCTGTTCCTGGAACAGGGGAATGCCCAGTGTTTCGCCGAGCACTTGGCGCAACTCCTCCTTGGGGTATTGGATGTCGTAGGTTCTTCCGCGGCGGCGTGCTTCGCGCTGGGCTTCGCGTCGCTGCAGATAAGGATGGACCATGCCCCCCTGGATCGGACCGGGGCGGACGATCGCGACTTCGATCACCAGATCATAAAACCGTTCGGGCCTCAGGCGCGGCAGCATGGACATTTGGGCCCGGCTTTCGATCTGGAACACGCCCACGGTGTCGGCGTTGCTGGCCATTTCGTAGACGCCGGGGTCTTCCTGCGGAACGGTGTGCATCTGCAGCGGGGCGGCGTTGTGATAGGAATTGATCAGGGCCAGCGCCTTGGAGATGCACGTCAGCATGCCCAGGGCGAGCAGGTCCACCTTGAACAGGCCGATCAGGTCGAGGTCATCTTTGTCCCATTCGATGATGGTGCGGTCTTCCATGGCGGCGTTTTCGATGGGCACGATCTCGCTCAAGGGGCGGCGGGAGATGACCATGCCGCCGACGTGTTGGCCGAGGTGGCGGGGGAAGCCGAGCAGTTCGGTGGTAAGGGCGATGAGATTTTTGATCGAAGGATCGTCCGGCCGGACGCCGGCTTCGCGGAGCTGCGAATCGGACAAGCTGCCGCGATGCCACCAGTCCAGCTTGCCGGCGAGTTGATCGAGCGTGTCCTGCCCGAAGCCCAGTGCCTTGCCGACGTCGCGAATCGCCGATCGACCGCGATAGCTGATGAGCGATGCCGTCATCGCGGCGCGGTCGCGGCCGTACTTGTTGTAGACGTATTGGATGATTTCTTCGCGGCGTTCGTGTTCGAAATCGATGTCGATGTCGGGCGGCTCGCTGCGGGCTTCGCTGGCGAAGCGTTCGAAGACGAGCTGAAACCTCGCCGGATCGACGGACGTCACGCCCAGGCAGTAGCAGACCGCCGAATTCGCGGCCGATCCGCGTCCCTGGCAAAGAATGTGGCGCGACCGTGCCTCTCGCACCAGGTCATACACGGTGAGGAAATAAGATTCGTATTTGGAATGGCAGATGAAGGCCAGCTCTTTTTCCAAGGCCGCGCGCACCTTGTCCGGGATGCCGTCCGGGTAACGGTCCTGGGCGCCCTGGTATGTCAATTCGCGCAGGTAATCCGACGTATTGCATCCGGGCGGGACGATTTCGGTGGGATAATCGTATCGCAGTTCGCTCAACGTGAATTGGCACCGCTGAGCGATTTCCAGTCCTCGCTCGATCGCTTGCGGGAGACGCGCGAACAGGCGTTTCATTTGCCGGGGCGATTTGAGATAGCGTTCGGCATTCGGGAAGAGCCGGAAGCCGGCTTCTTGAATGGTGCAGCCGTGGCGCACGCAGGTGAGCACGTCCTGCAAAGGGCGGCGGCCGGGGTCGTGATAGTGGACGTGATTCGTGGCCAGCGGTGGAATTCGCGTGCGGCGGCTCAGGGCGGCGAAGGCTTCGAGCCGGGATTGATCGTCGTTGCCGAAGCTGAGGCTGACCGCGAGGGAGAGCCGATCGCCCAGGGCGTCGCGCAGCGGGCCGAGCGCCGGGGGCGGCTGTTGCGTGTCGGGCAGGACCACCCCGGCGAGCAAATCGGTCGAATGGTCGAGAAAATCGTCCAGGTTCAGGTGGCATTCTCCTTTGGGCGCGCGGCGCCGCCCGAGGGTGAGCAAGCGCGAGAGATTGGCGTAAGCGTCGCGATTCATGGGCCAGGCGAGCAGGTCGGGGGACCCGTCCTGAAACACCAGCCGCGCGCCCACGATGAGCCGAAAGCCCTGGATGTGCCGCGCCGCGCTGTAGGCCCGCCCCACGCCGCAGAGCGTGTTGATGTCGGTGATCGCCAGCCCGCGGTATCCGAGCAGGGCCGCGGTGTAAACCAGTTCATCGGGATGGGAAGCGCCGCGGAGAAAGGAGAAATTGGTCGTCACGTCAAGTTCGGCGTAGCCGTCATCGCACGGGACCACTTCGGTGGGGGGCTCGATGAGCGATCCGGTGTAGAGCTTGGTGTTTTCGGATTCGGGCATGGCATCCTCCTTCAATCAAAACGTCCGTGCAGAAACCAGCGCATGGTGATTCGGTCGGGCCAGCGGAAGTGGGGCACGCGGAAGATCCAGAAGCGTTGGCCGGTGTCGTCTTCGACTTCGAAGTAATCGCGTGTGTGCCGGTGGCCGCGCCACCATTCGCCGCCGATCCGCTCGGGGCCGATGATGTGGGTGAGGCGGTGCACGTGATGCCGCCAGGTAAACTGCCTGGGCCTGCCGGTGCGTTCGTCGGAGGGTTCGCAAAGAACGGCAATCTCGATGGGCGTGGGGAAGCACGTCAGGGGGCGCGGCGGGGCATCGGTGCGAAGGGGGGCCGGCGGTTCGTCGCCGCACACCTGTCGCCAGGCGCGTTCGGGCAAGTAGGATTCGACCGGCTGCGGGCGGATGACCGCGTTTTCGCCCAGCCGGGCGTGCAGGCGTTGCAGCAGCAGATCAAATTCCATCGCATCGGCGTGCGATTGGGAGTCGCAGAAGTCGGCCTGGGTGTCGCTGATGGGCTCGTGAATTGGCACGTCCAGGCGGAACAGGACAAAGCCGTGCTCGCAATCGATGCCTTCGATCTGCCGGGCGATCAGTTCGAGCAGCGTCTTGCGGTGCCGATGCGGGCGCGAAAGGGTGATGTCGCGGCAGACGATCGGCTTGGCCCAGCCGCGGTCGGGCGTGAGCGTGAGGCGCATCACGCGAATGCCATGCCCGCGGCGGATGAGATCGGGCAGGAGGCCGTCGAGCAATTGCAGGAAAACGACGCCGATCTGTTCCGGCGATTCGATCGGCGCATCGAAGCGGTGCGATGTCGATACGGGTGGGTCGTACACCAGCCCCACGAGCGGCTCGGGGAGTTCGCCGGTGAGTTGATCGAGACGTTTGAGCAGCAGCGGGCCGAATCGTGAGGGGAGCAGCGCGCGCGGCAATGCCAGGATGTCGCCCACGGAAACAAGGCCCAAATCGCCCAGCCGGCGAAGCACTTCATCGGTCAGACGCAAGGTGGTGACCGGCAAAGCACCAATGGCACGGGGCAATTGGGGGGCGTCGACGAGCAGGGGGGACTGCCGGGTAGTGCAGGCGAAGGCCCACGCGCTGCCGACGGTGGGCGCGACCGCGAGCGTGGCGGGAATATTGAAGCGCTTCAGGGCGATCGCGATGGCTTCGGCGATCCGCCCGATGCCGCCAAACAGGCGCTCGCAGCCGGTCAGATCGAGCCAAAGGGCGGCGGGCGGTTCGATGTCGTCGTTTTCGTCATCGTCCCATTCGCAGGAGACGGCGGGGGTGAAGCGGGTCATCCATCGGCCAAGGGCTTCGAGGGCTCGCCGATCGATGAGGGGATCGTCCGCGAAGCAAAAAAGCATGCCATCCAAGGCCTTGGCCTCGGCCGCGGTCATGCCGACCCGAACGCCGCGGCGCCGGGCGGTGTCGGAGGCGTGGATGACGATGCGGCGTTGCCCGAGGGTGCGAAGGATCGCCACGGCGCGATTGCGCCAGTCAGAATGCCGCCGCAATCTTCGGGTGATGGGCCAATGCGGGAGATGGATGCACAAAATGTGTTTGGCCGGTGACACGGTTTTTCTCCACGATGAAGCAGGGACCCAACTGCCGTCCGTGGCCGTGAACATGCTCAACGCGCCAGCGTTGAAGAGTGCGTTCGCCGGGCGCCGGTGTAACAAGCCAGCGGCTGGCGGCGGAATAGATATGGATTCCCGCGGCGGCGAGGTTGGGCCGAAGCAGGATGCCGAGGGTGTCGCCTTGCTCGGCGGCGAGTTGGAGCCGGCGAACCTCAACTCGGGTAAGGCGGTTGGGCAGGGCGACGATCACCGCGTTGACATGAGCGCAGCGGAGGCATTCGGTCGCCGTCCAGGCGAGGTCGGCGGGTGGGGGTCGCAGCAGATGAAGGCGTGTGATATCCGTCCCCAGGGCGGGGGGATACAAACTGTCGGCCGAATCGATCCAGACGAGGGGGCGGTCGGGCGAGCGGTGCCGCGCCGCCATATACGCCACGTGCGCCGGCAATCCCATCCCCGGATCGAAGAGCAACTCATGCACCGCCGGCGCCTGAAATAGCTCAAGCCAACGGCCGGCAAACCGCGCACCCTGCTCCGGTAGCTCTTTGAGATCCTCAAAGAGAAGCGTTCCGGAAAAGCTCGTCACACGGCGCATGAAGTTAGGATATTGTTCGGGTTGGCGTCGTCAACTTTTCTTTTGTTAAGGACAAACCCGCGGGCCGGGATGCTTTTTTTAAGGGCAGTGTGCCGGGGGCATCGTGCGATTGGTTCTGCGGGCGACTGGGTTTAGAATCGGGGGATGGCTACTCCCAAGAAACCTACGAAATCATCGGCGAAGTCACTGGCGAAGTCGTCGACGAAGAAGACGGCAAAACCCGAAGGTGCGACGTCTTCCGAACGTGCGATGCCGACGGTGGCGATCAACGAAGAACACGCCAAGCAGGTGGCCGCGAGCCTGATCAACCGGGCGAAGCAAGCGCCCGCTGCCGCCGTGACGCAGGAGTCGGCGGATTTCAAGCGGTTGAAGGAATCGCTGGGCAAGCCGCAGCACGCGATCACGTCGCCGCTGGCGGGGGGCAATAAGATCGGCGGCGTGTCGCAGGCGTCGGCGTTCGTGCGGCAGTCGGTGCACAACCAGAACATGAGCGCGAATTTCAATAAGACCGGCGTTCCCCGGCGAACCAGCGGCGGCTGAGGGGCGGCTGCGGGGCGTTGCCCGGGTCAGATCCTTCCTCCTCTCCCCACAATCGGGTGATTGGAACCGCGACGGATTTAGCGCATACTGAATGCGGAAGCCATCGCGGCTAAGCACGATCGACGTACCGCCGTCGATCGGAGGAAAGGGGTTTATGACCGAATTTTCGACCCGGGCGCTGACCATGGCGGGGATTGCCATGGTCGTGATGTGCCTTTTGGGTTTTGCCTATTTCACCGACATCAAATCGCAAATCGGAACGCTGCAGCGGGGGATCGACGAAGAAGAGACGCGCCAAACGCGGCTGACGGGGCTGAGCAATCCGAAGGTCGTGAACACGCTGAACCCGCGCTACACCGACGCCGACGGCGACCTGATCGCCGACTGTCCGCGTGATCCGTCCCGGCAGATCGATCCGCTCGTCCTGAAGTTCAGCTATATTCCGCAGGAAGACAACAGCGATTTTGAAAACGCGTTCAAGGAACTCGTGGCGGCGATCGGCCGGGCGACGGGGCGGCGCGTGGAGTATTCGGAATTCGCCTCGGCGGATGAGGAATTGCTCGCCTTGCGCGAAGGGCGGCTTCAGATTGCGGGATTCAACACCGGTGCGGTGCCTGCGGCCGTCTGCCAGGCGGGGTTTGTTCCGATGGTGCAAATGGCCGACGACGCGGGTGTGGCGAATTACCGGATGCAGCTGATCGTTTCGCGGCGATCGCACGTGCGCACGATCGAAGACATCCGCGGCCACGAACTGACGCTGACCGAGCCGACCAGCAACAGCGGTTACAAAGCGCCGCTGGTCTTGCTGCGGGATCATGGATTGGTCCCGCCGCGGGATTACCTGCTGCGGTTTTCCCAGGGACATCTGGCGTCGATTCATGGCATTCAGAAGGATCAGTTTGAGATCGCGGCGGTGGCGGAAGACGTGCTGGAACGCGAGGTTTCGGCGGGGGCTATCCATCCCGGCGAGTATCGAACGATTTACACCTCGCAGCACACGTTCCCGGCGGCGGCGATCGGTTGCGCGTACAACCTTAAGCCTGAACTGGCGGCGAAAATCAAGGACGTGTTGCTGACGTTTGATTGGCAAGGCACGGGCCTGGCGCGAGACTTCGGGGCCGAGGGGAAGTCGAAGTTTGTGCCGGTCAATTACAAGGATGACTGGGCCTACGTTCGCCAGATCGACGACAGCCTGGGCTTCAGCTACGAAGTTCACTCCCCTCTTGCGCTGGCGCATTGAGCGACGGCGCATTGAGCGATCGCGCGCATGGCCGATCCTAGACGGGGCCGGGCCGGGGTGACGCGGGGGCGGATTTGTGCTTGAATGGGTTTGTGGAACAGACGCAAACGCCGTTGGTGATTTTCGTTCGGGATTTGCTGTTTTCGAGCAAGGTGGTCGCCACCGCACGCGCCGAGGGGATCGCGTTCAAAGCGGTGCGGGATGTTTCCAAGCTTCTGGACACGCCCGGCGGGCTGCTGGTGGTGGATTTGAACGCGGCCGAGGCGCTGGAAGCGGCGATGGCGTGGAAAGCGCGGTTCGGCGGGCGGGTGATCGGCTTTGTCGCGCACGTGGCGACGGATCGCATCGGGGCGGCGCGGGGCGCGGGGATGGATCAGGTCTTGAGCAACGGCGCGTTCACCGTTCAATTGCCGACGATCGTTCGCAGCGCCCTGCCGGCGTGATTTTTTCTTTCAATCCGTGGGAACGTTCGGATGGCGTCGTTTCATGCGTCGGTCGTCGACTGGGGCGGCGATTGCGCGGCGACGGCGCCGTCGACCCAGCGCGTTTGGCCGTCGGTCCAGACTTCCTGCTTCCAGATCGCGGCGACGGATTTGAGCGAATCGATGAGCCAGCGGCAGGCTTCGAAGGATTCGGCCCGGTGCGGCGTGGCCACCACGATGACGACGCTGGGCTCGGCGAGCGGGACGCGACCGACGCGGTGCAGCAGCACGCAGCGTTCGATCGGCCAACGGTTGCGAGCGGCGGCGACGAGATCCTGCAGCTGCTTGCGGGCGAGCTCGACGTAGGCTTCGTAATCGAGGGCGACGAGGGAAACGCCGTCGGCACGCTGTTCGGCGCGTGTCGTTCCCAGGAACACGTCAATGCCGCCCGCCTGGGGGACCTGGGCGAAGCGAATGGCGGCGGCGGTGTCGAGGGCGTCGGGGCTGAGGTCGATCCAGTCGGTCATGGTAGGGCAGTATAGGGCTTGGTCGCCCGGAGCACGCGGTCGCGCGCCGCCTGCCAATCGCTGACGGCCGGCGGGAGTTCGATATAGATCGCCCGGAGGTGCTGCTGGTCAAGCAGGCGAAGGCGCGCGTAGAGATTCCGGGCGTAGGTGTGGGGATCGAGCGTCAGCTCGATGATGGCGGCATCGGTCAGGTCGAGCGTGGGACGCTGATCGGCCGTGAAGCGGAAGGCGGGCGTGCGGGGGGCGTAGTGAACCGGGAGCTGGCCGGGGGAAGTTTGCGGCACGGCCGAGGAGGGGGCGGCGGTTTCGCCGAGCGTGCGAACGGGTCGGCCGAGGACGGCTTCGATCTGAGCGGCCGTCACGTGGCCGGGGCGGAGGATCGTGGGGTGTTCGCTGGCGAGCGAAAGGACGGTCGATTCGAGCCCGATGCGGCAGGGGCCGCCGTCCAGGACCTCGGGGCAGGCGTCGCCGAATTCATCGCGCACGTGGGCGGCCGTCGTGGGGGAGACGTGGTTGGATCGGTTCGCGCTGGGCGCGGCAAGCGCCCCGCCGAAGGCGCGGAGCAGCGCCAGTGCCACAGGATGCGCCGGCACGCGCAGGCCGACCGTGGGAAGCCCGGCGGTGGCGTTGTCGGCGATGCTGGGATGCTTGGGCAAAACCAGCGTCAGCGGCCCCGGCCAGAACGCCGCCGCCAGTCGCTCGGCCGCATCGGGCCAGTCGCGGCTGAAGCGCTGGGCCGTCTCGGTGTCGCAGACGTGGGCGATCAGCGGATTGGTGCTGGGGCGTCCTTTGAGGGCGTAGATTTTTGCGATGGCGAGCGGGTTGGTGGCGTCCGCGCCGAGGCCGTAGACGGTCTCGGTCGGGAAGGCGACCAATTCGCCGGCTCTCAAGCGTTGGGCGGCGGCTTCGATCGGGTTATCGATCATCCGTCTCCTCGTCGGCGCCCAGGGCGATTTTGCTTTCGATGAGCCAGTCGCGGGTTTTGTTCGCGTCGGCGCAGATGAGGAAGACTTCCTGCACCGTGCCGGGGCCGATGTACATGCATTTGAGTCCGGCTTCGGTGGCGTACTGGATTTTGAAGGCGTACTCCCCCTTGCCGCGGCGCACCTTGATCCGTCCGGGCACGATGCGGCTGACGTGGGGGCAATCGCGCACGATCTTGTTCAGGATCGCGTCGAGCCCGCCCACCCGTCCATGCTGCCGCTTGATCCGGCCGAACTTCATGCGGTTACGATACCGAACGGCGACCCGTCGAAACAGTCCGCGGCGGCTTCGTCGGCGGCGACATCAGGATTTCCCCTATTTCCCGGCGGTGCGTTCTCTTGGCGGAGGGGAGCCGGTATCGTTTTGTCATGGCCCTGAAACTTGATGATGCCGCTCCGGATTTTGAATTGATGGATGAATCGCTGCAGCGGGTGTCGTTGAAGTCGCTGCGGGGGAAGAAGGTGGTGCTGCTGTTTTATCCGATGGATTTTTCGCCGGTCTGCACGGTGGAGCATTGCACATTCGGGCCGGAGGTGGACCGAATTGCGAATGACGGGAACACGGTGGTGTTCGGCGTCAATTGCGATTCGCCCTTCTCGCACGCGGCGTTTCGGAAGCAGTACAACATTCCGTACAGCCTGCTGAGCGACCCGACCCGCGCGATGGTGAAGGCTTACGACATGTTCGGCGGGCTGGAGCCGTTCAACTGCGCGAAGCGCGGCACGGTGATCATCGACGCCGACGGCAAGATCGCGTACCACCAGGTGGCCGACATCGATCAGCCGCGCGAGCTGATGGAAATCATCCAGGCCGCCCAAGGTTAGGGCGAGAGCCATACGCGGGCGCAGCGTTCGAACGCGGGGTGCCGGGCCGTCATGCGACGTCGCCCCCCAACGCGGTCACATCGCGTCGTCACCAACGTCGTCACGGAGTGCCGTCCCCTCACACATCACATCGCGTCGGGATGTTCGATGCCCAGGAGATCCAGCCCCAGGGCGAGCGACCGCGCGGTGAGATCGGCCAGCGCCAAGCGGCTGGAGCGGATCGGTTCTTCACTCTTGAGAACCGGGCAGTGCTCGTAGAACGCGCTGAACTTCGTGGCCAGGTCGTACAGGTACGCGCAGAGCAGGTGCGGCTTGAGCTCGCGGGCAACGCTGTCGATGACTTCGCCGAACCGCAGGATGTGCTTGGCCAGGGCGAGTTCCTGCGGCTGATCGAGTCGGATGGGGGCACCAGAATTCAGCTTGGTTGAATTTGGGGTGGCGTCGGACTCGGCGGCCTTGCGGAAGATCGACCGAATGCGGGCGTGGGCGTACTGCAGATAAGGGGCGGTGTTGCCGT
>JBQCCH010000295.1:0-3377 GCA_051962375.1 Tepidisphaeraceae bacterium | reverse complement strand
CTCACCACCCCCAACGCCTCCTCCCTTTGTACCGCCGCCCCACCCCCCTGTCGGCCTTTTTTTTCCGCGATTTTCACCCGAAACGCTTCGCAGAACGCAACGAGCCCGCGCCGCTTCACGCGGGCGCAGGCTCGTTCAATGCGTCACATATTCCCCCCCACTCCGGCAGACAAAATCGGCCGACGTTTCGGCGGCTCTCCGTCACACGCTCACTTCTTCGCCCGCGTGCGCGAAGGTGAACTCCTGCTTCGATTCGTCGACGTCCACGTGCACTGTCTCGCCCTCGTTGAATTCGCCCTGCAGCAGGCGCTTCGCCAGCGGGTTTTCCAGCCGTTGCTGGATGACGCGTTTTAGCGGGCGAGCGCCGAATTGCGGGTCGTACCCTTCCTCGCCCAGCAGCTTTTTCGCCGCGTCCGTCAGCGTCAGCGCTAAGCCGCGCGCCGCCAGTCGCTTTTCCAACGATTGCAATTGCACATCCACGATCCGCGTCAGTTGGTCCTTGCTCAAGGGGTGGAACACGATCGTTTCATCGATCCGGTTCAGGAACTCCGGCCGGAAGAAATTGCGCAACTGCGCCTTCACCGTCGCTTCCACTTCCCATTCCGGCGCCTGGCCCAGCTCCATGATCTGCTGGCTGCCGATGTTGCTGGTCATCACGATGACGGTGTTTTTGAAATCCACCGTGCGCCCCTGCCCGTCGGTCAGGCGGCCGTCGTCCAGCACCTGCAGCAGCACGTTGAACACGTCGCGATGCGCTTTTTCCACTTCATCGAACAAGATCACGCTGTATGGCTTGCGCCGGACGGCCTCGGTGAGCCGGCCCCCTTCTTCATAACCCACATACCCCGGCGGCGCGCCGATCAGCCGGGCCACGCTGTGCTGCTCCATGAATTCGCTCATGTCGATCCGCACCATCGCGCTTTCGTCATCGAACAGAAATTCCGCCAGCGCCTTGCACAATTCCGTCTTGCCCACGCCCGTGGGCCCCAGGAACAGGAAGCTGCCGATCGGACGATTCGGATCCCCCAGCCCCGCCCGGTTTCGACGGACGGCGTCGCTCACGGCGCGGATCGCGTCGTCCTGCCCGATCACGCGCTGCCCGAGCCGCTCTTCCATCTTGATCAGCTTGTCGCGCTCCGTCTCCAGCATTCGCGACACCGGCACGCCTGTCCACCGCGCGACCACTTCGGCGATTTCGTCGGCATCCACCTGCTGCTTCAGCAACCGCGGCGCGGCCGCCTGCTGCTTGGGCTGGGCTTCCATCTGATCCAACTGCTGCTTCAGCCGCGCCAGGAGCTTTTCCTCCGCGGCCACTTCGTTCAATTCCTTGTCCGGCACGCGCCGCCCCTCGCGCATCGCCGACACGATCGCCGCCTCGCGCCGCTCATAGGCTTCGCGCCGGCTCATGTATTGCGTGCGCAGCGTGTTCACGTCCCCCAGGCCCGATTTCTCAAGCTCCCATTGCCGGTTCAGTTCCTGCAACTGCTTTTCCACGTCGGCCAGTTCCGATTTGATCTGCTCCAGCCGCTTCACCGCGTCGGGCTCTTTTTCATCCTTCAGTTGCCCCTGCACCAGTTCCAGCTGCGCCTGACGCCGCACCAGCCGGTCGATTTCTTCCGGCACGGATTGGTTTTCCAGCGCCAACCGGCTGGCCGCTTCGTCGACGAGGTCAATCGCCTTGTCCGGCAGGAAGCGGTCTTGAATGTACCGATCGCTCAGCGTCGCGGCCGCCACCAGCGCGCTGTCGGTGATGCGCACGCCGTGGTGCGTCTCATAGCGCTGCTTCAGGCCGCGCAGGATCGCGATCGTGTCATCCACGCTCGGCTCACCCACCTGCACCGGCTGGAACCGCCGCTCCAGGGCCGCGTCTTTTTCGATGTATTTGCGGTATTCGTCGAGCGTCGTCGCGCCGATGCAGCGCAATTCCCCGCGCGCCAGCGCCGGCTTGAGCAGTTGGCCGGCGTCCATCGCGCCTTCGGTCTTGCCCGCGCCCACCACCGTGTGCAGTTCATCAATGAACAGGATCACCCGCCCGTCGCTCTGCTGCACTTCCTTCACGACGGCTTTCAGGCGGTCCTCAAATTCTCCGCGATACTTCGCCCCCGCGATCAGCGCCCCCATGTCCAGCGCGATGATCCGCTTGTTCTGCAGCACCGTCGGCACATCCCCCTTGAGGATGCGCACAGCAAGCCCTTCCACGATCGCGGTCTTGCCCACGCCCGGCTCGCCGATCAGCACGGGGTTGTTCTTCGTCCGCCGGCTCAGCACCTGCATCGTGCGGCGGATTTCTTCATCCCGCCCGATCACTGGATCGATCTTCCCCAGCTCGGCCAGCTTCACCAGGTCTTTGCCGTATTTCTCCAGCGCCTGGTATTTGTCTTCCGGGTTCGGATCGGTCACGCGCTGGTTCCCGCGCACGTCTTTCAAGACGCCGAGCAATTGGTCGGCCTTCACGCCCGGGACCAGGTTCCGCTCCGCCAACGCGATCAGCAGATGCTCCGTGCTGACGTAATCATCCTTCAACCGATCCGCCTGCTTCTGGGCCGCGTCGAGCGCGTCGTTCAGCGCGCGGCTGAGCCCGATCTGCGTGCCGGCCGAGTTCGGCAGCCGCGCCAACTCCGCGTCCAGCCGGGCCGACAGGTCATTCGGATCGATCTGCAGCTTGTTCAACAGCGCATGAATCGTCGTCTGCTCCGGATCGAGCAACGCCCGCAGCAGATGCGTCGGCGTGATCTCCGGATTCTCCCGCTGCCGCGCCAATTCCTGGGCGGCGGCGACGGCTTCCTGGGCTTTGGTGGTGAGTTTATCGAATCGCATAGTCGTGATCCTCAGACAGGCAATAACAAATGGTATGCCAACCCAAACCCGCGATTTTCAACGATTCTGCCCCCGCCCGGATGTCATTTCGGCACTCCCGGACACCCCGCCCGACGAAATGAAAAACGCCCCAATTCCGTCCGCCCTGTCGATTCATCCCCCTCGTTATTGCAATTCTCAAATCGCTAGGTAATCATTTGCCTATCGGGTTTTTCGGAGGATCACCCGGCATCACCCCATCCAGCGGAGGCAGCATGAGCACCCAGATTCGATCGAACACGCGGCAGACTCTTCATCCCACGACCGAGGCTTCGCGCCTCAACCCGGGCGGCCATCCGTCGGCGTCGCGCCTGCCGCTCGGCCGGGCGACGGCGCTGGCGGCTCTGGCGATCACCTGCGGCGCGGTGGGCCTGGCGCGCGGGCAGGCGGACAAGATGGTTCCCATCGACACCCCCGCCCAGCCGAACGCCATCGAGCTCGGCACCGGGCCGCTCCCGGGGGCGACCGCGGCCGAGTCGTGGCACTCGCAGTACAACAGTGTCTTTGCCCGCAATGTCACC
>JBQCCH010000294.1:0-4230 GCA_051962375.1 Tepidisphaeraceae bacterium | reverse complement strand
ACGCCGGTGCCGGAGCCCGCGTCCTTGGCGCTGGTTGGCGTGGCCGGCGCGGCCCTGGTCCGCCGGCGGCGCGGCTCACGCGGGGCATGAGCTTTTGCGTCAACTTTCCGCTTCACTCAGGTTTGCGCCGGTCAGCGCTGGCGCAGGCCTTTCAAATTTGAAGCGTCCTACGCAACGCATCGTGGTTTTGGCGATAAGACACTGGCGGAGGGTTTATGCGATTTGATCGATGGTTCGCAACGTTGTTTGGCAGCTTGGCGATCTCTCAGGCGGCCATTGCCGCGCCGATCAAGCATGTGGTGATGATCGTCGCCGACGACATGGGGTATGCCGACAGCGGCATCACCGGGCTGAAGGATTTTGCGACGCCAAACATCGACGCCATCGCCAAAGCCGGAATGGTCTGCACGAAGGCCTATGTGACCTCGGCCGTTTGCAGTCCCAGCCGGGCCGGGTTTTTGACCGGGCGATACCAGGAGCGATTCGGGCATGAGCACAATGGCGAAGGCCCTCCCCCCTTCGGCCTGCCGACCGATCAAGTGACGATGGGCAACCAATTTCGCGCGGCGGGCTATGCCACCGGTGCGATCGGGAAATGGCATTTGGGCCAATCCCCCGCGCAGCACCCGATGAGCCGCGGCTTTGATGAGTTCGTCGGATTCCTGGGCGGGAGCCATCCTTATTTCCCGGAGTCCGATCGCCAGCGGGCGGACAAAGTGATTGACGGCTTTGAGCCGGCGCCATGGAACGAATATCTGACAACCTACCTCGGCCACCAGGCGGCCAAATACATCGACGGCCATAAGACCCAGCCGTTTTTCTTGTACCTGGCGTTCAATGCGCCGCACGCGCCCCTGCAGGCGCGGGAATCCGACCTGGCGAAGGTCGCCAACATCCAGGACCCGCGTCGCCGAAAGTATGCGGCAATGATGCTGGCACTCGATGAAGCCGTAGGCGGCGTTCTGGATGAGATTAAGTCGGCCGGCATTGAGGATGAGACGGCCGTCGTCTTTTTCAGCGACAACGGTGGCCCGCAGCCGGGCGATCCGAGCGTGAATGGATCGCACAACTGGCCGTTTCGTGGCGGCAAAGCGCAGATGTTTGACGGCGGCATTCATGTGCCGATGTTTCTCAAAATTCCGGGCGTTCTTCCGGCCGGCTCTCGCTACGGGAAGCCTGTCAGCAGTCTCGATCTCCTGCCCACGCTTTTGGCATTGGTCGGCAAGGAGCCGATCGCGAACACACCCTTGGATGGCGTCAATCTGCTCCCCTTCCTGACCGGAAGCAACACAGCCGCGCCCCACGAACGGCTCTACTGGCGCATGGGGGCGGCCTTCGCCATGCTGCAGGGTGAGTGGAAGATCGTCTGGCCGCGCCGCGAAGGAGGCTTGCCTGAAAATCCGGAGCGGCCCGACCTCACCAAGACACAGCTTTACCACCTGAGCCAGGACATCTCCGAAAAATCGAATCTGGCAAGTGAGGATTCGCAGCGGCTTTCGTCGATGATCGACGTTTGGAAGCAGTGGGATGCCGAACTCGCGCCGCCGCTCTGGGGCAGCTGGAAAGACCGCAAGCCGAGCCCACCGAAAGCCACGCGCCCGTCACCCGCGACCGCCGAAAAATAGGGCGTGCGAGCCATATCGAACGGCGTTACAGTGGCTCAGCGTCAAAGGAGGACGCACGACGTGCGTGCGCTTGCAACCGTTGAGGGCTCTTGAACCATGACCGCTCCCGCCGAACCACGGCCCGCGCCGTTTCACGTGATGGGCAAACCGATCGGGCCCATCTGCAATCTTGATTGCAAATATTGCTTTTACCTGGAAAAGGAAAAGCTGTATGCCGGCAATCACAAGTGGGCGATGCCGGACGACGTGCTGGAAACCTACATTCGCCAATACATCCAGAGTCAGCCGACGCCGGTCGTCCAGTTCGCGTGGCAGGGCGGGGAGCCGACTTTGCTCGGCGTCGACTATTTTCGGCGCGTCATCGAGCTGCAAAACAAATACTCGGACGGGCGCCCCATCGAAAACGCGCTGCAGACCAATGGCACGCTGCTGGATGATTCCTGGTGCGAATTGTTTGCCCAGCACAAATTCCTGATCGGCCTGAGCATCGACGGGCCGGCGGAACTGCACGATGTGTATCGCGTCGACAAAAAACAGCGCCCCACGTTCCCCGACGTGGTCCGTGGGCTGGGCCTGCTGAAAAAACACGGGGTGGACTTCAACACCCTGACCGTGGTCAACCGAGCGAACAGCCAACACCCGCTCGAGGTGTATCGGTTCCTGAAGGAAATCGGTTCGGGGTTCATTCAATTTATCCCGCTGGTCGAACGCGTCGCGCAGACGCGACTAAAGGTGCTGGGCCTGGATTACGCGGAGCCGCCGCTGCCGGGGCAGCAAGATGAATCGGTGCCGGTGACTTCATGGAGCGTCCTGGCCGAGGATTATGGGCAATTTCTCTGCACGATCTTTGATACGTGGGCGAGGAATGATGTCGGCAAGGTCTTTGTGCAGCTGTTCGACACGGCACTGGGCAACTGGATGGGGTTGGGCAGCAGCCTCTGCGTCTTCGCCGAAAAATGCGGCCGCGCTTTGGCGATCGAACACAATGGCGATCTGTATAGCTGCGATCATTACGTCTACCCCCGGTACAAGCTCGGCAACATCATGAACCAGACGCTGGGCACGATGACCGATTCGCCGCAGCAGCAGCAGTTCGGCGAGGAAAAATCCAGCACGCTTCCGAAGTATTGCCGCAAGTGCGAGGTGCGATTTGCCTGCCACGGCGAATGTCCGAAGCACCGCTTCATCCAGACGCCCGATGGCGAAGACGGCCTGAACTACCTCTGCCCCGCGTACAAGCGATTCTTCAACCACATCGACAAGCCGATGAAGACCATGGCCGAGCTGTTGCGGCGGGGGTATCCGGCGGCTGAGCTGATGGGATTGGTGCGTGAATCCGATCGAGCGGCGGCCCGGCGTCTGGGCCGAAACGACACCTGCCCCTGCGGATCGGGCCGGAAAGTCAAAAACTGCTGCGCGAGCTAGACGGGCCGCATCCCCGCGGGCACCACGGAGCCGCCGTCACGGACGAGCAAGCCTATCGTCGATCGGATGGCCTGCAATGACGATCGCGCTTTCACCAACAATCGGGGCGACATGATTCGAACATGCGACCTCCTGGACCCAAACCAGGCGCTCTAGCCAAGCTGAGCTACGCCCCGTCGAATGCGTATCCTAAGGCAGCGATGTCGAAAACCCAAATGCGGCCGCTTGCATCGCTGGAGCGCGGCAGTACGTTGCCGTGATGCAGTTTCGTCGATGGGCAGTCGGCTTTGTCCTTGGATTGACTTCGATCGGCGCGGTGGCGCGGGGTGAATCCCCCGCGGCCACGCAAGCGGCGACCACGCAGGCCGCCACCACGCAGGCGGCCGTCGATACCACGCAGCCCGCGCCCACGCTGGCCGATATCCTGGCCGTTTCCGACAGGGCATCCAATCAACTCCGCGATGTCGATGCTCGGCTTTCGGCAGACCCCATCACGCAATCCGTCGATGACCAGATCGGCCTGTACACCCGCGACATCAGCAACCGGATTGAAGAGACGGATCGCCTGCTCGCACCCGGCACGTCGCTTGAAACGCTGCGCCCGCAGGAAGCGGACTACGAACAATTCCAGAAGCAGATCAAATCCTGGCAAGATGACCTCGGCCGCCGCCGGGATGACCTGAACGCAATCAAGAAGGAGTTGACCACGCTGGATGCGTCCGTCAATGATGCGATCAAAAATGCCGGTGCGATCGATGCGAACAGCGATGTCCGCTCCGATCTGCTCTCGCTCAGTTCCCAGATCGCCAGTCGTCAAAACCGCGTCAAAAATGAGACGGCCCGGATCGATGATCTCGCCAGCCGATTGCATCAGCCTGCGCGGCGGGTGGGCGACGAGCTGAACAAGGTCCGCGCCGCGATCGGCCAGGCCTGGGATCGCATGCTCGATCAGGACAGCGACCCTCTGTGGCGAGCGATCCTCAGTCGGGCGACCAGCCAACAATTGAGCGAGGCCGGCCGAAACACCTTCCGCGCCCAATGGCAGACGGTGAGCGCCTATGTGCAGCTCAAGCGGGCAAATTTCCTGCTGCACCTGGCTGTCATGGCGACCCTGGCGGCGGGGATGATCTGGATGCGCCGGCGGATGCGGGCGTACGTCGCCAACGATCCGTCGGTTGAA
>JBQCCH010000293.1:0-8558 GCA_051962375.1 Tepidisphaeraceae bacterium | reverse complement strand
GGCCGCTGTCGGTTGTGAATCGACGCACCAGGAAGGCGTCAAGAGCGACCTGCGCACGCAGTGGACGACCGTTTACGCCGACACCGAAACCACCACCTCCGCCGCCAAGCAGGTGTTGATGGACAACAAGCTGACGGACGTGAGCAGCCAGTCGACGAAGATGGACGGCATGGCTTCTGGCGTGAAGGCGGACGGCACGAAGATCCAGTGCGCGATCCAAAAGACCGACAACGGCAGCCAGCTGTCGGTGACGGTCGGCCGCATCGGCAGCCCGAAAGAAGGCGCCGAGCTCGCCGCCGCGATCAAGCAAAAAGCCGAAGGCATGGCCGGGACCGACAAAAAGGGCATGTAAGCCCTGACGTGTTTTTGCGAACCTGGCGTGGGAGGACGACGTATCAAGCGGCGTCCTCCCACGCTTTTTTATTGCGGATTGCGGGTTTCAAAAGTTCAGGCACCGGTGCATTGATTTTGCACCGGCTTGGCCCTTAAAGTTTGTGCTTGTCGCTTCGGTCGGCGGACCGACGGATTCAGTCGTTGACGGAAGTGTTTGCAATGTCCAAGGATGTACCCGCTCGAACTATTCTCGTGATCGAAGATGAGCCGGCCCTGAGCGCGGTGGTGGCACGTTTTCTGAAGCAAGTGGGATATCACACGGTCGTCAAGCATACCGGCGCGTCGGCGTTGGAATACGTCAAGACGCACACGCCCGATGCGGTCATCACCGACGTGCACCTGCCCGATTTCAACGGCCTGGTGCTGACGCAGAAGTTCCGCCTGCAGTTCGGCGACACGATGCCGATCATTGTGCTGAGCGGCGACACGTCGATGGAAGTGCTCAAGACGCTGCCGCACGTGGGGGCGACGTACTTTTTCAATAAGCCGTTCAATCCGGAAGTCTTGCTGGAGCGCCTGGCCGCCTGCTTCGAGAACCGGCCTGCCGCGCAGGATTGCTGATCGCGCCCGGCGATCGAACGCTCCGCCCGCTTTGGCGGCCTCCCCATTAGCGAATGCCGGCTGGGTGTTTCGGCTGCAGTGGTCATCCCCCTTCGCGCGCCGGCTAATCCTCATTCATAAAATCGTGCAGACGGAATTTGCGACGGTAGGCGGTGGGCGTGAGTCCCATGGCCTCATGAAAGACGTTCGCCAGGCGCTCGGGGTTCGGAAAGCCGCTGCGCTTCGCGACGGCGGGCATGGATAAATCGGTTCGGCTGAGCAATTCTTTCGCTTTTTCCAGGCGGGCGCGGCGGATCTCCTGCAGCGGCGAGCGGCCCAGGTGCGTTTTGAAGCGGCGTTCCAGGAAGCGTCGATTCACGGGGATGACCCGGAGCAGATGCTGCACGCTGATGTTTTTGTGGACGTTGTCGCGGATGTATCGCACGCCGGCGAGCACATCGGGGTCTTCGATCGCCAGCAGGTTGGTGCTTTGCCGGGCGACGACCCCCACGGGCGGAAGCCGCACGGCATCGGTGGGGGCGGGGACGTGATTGATCAGGTCATCCAGCAGCCGGGCCGCCTCAAAGCCGATCTTGCGGGAGTGGACGGCGATGCTGGACAAGGGGGGGTGGGTCATCCGGCCGATGAGTTCGTCGTTGTCGACGCCGAGCACGCAGACGTCTTCGGGCACGCGAATGCCGGCGTGGCGGCAGATTTCCAGGGCTTCGGCGGCGAGGCCGTCATTCCCGCAGAACAGGCCCACCGGGCGCGGCAACTGGCCGAGCCAGGTTCGCATGTCCAGGGCATCGTTGGAGCTCCAGGCCAGGACGTCCCGCTGCAGCTGCCGGGCGCGGCGGATGAAGCCGTCGCGACGGATCGCATAAAAGGCGGCGTCGCGGAAGCCGATCGTCGCCAGGTGCTTCAGGCCCAGGTCGGTCAAATAATCGGCCGCGAGGACGCCGATGGCATCATCATCAGGCACGACCCGCGGGAAGGGCCCCTGCTGCCGCCAGTTGGCGACATCGACGACGGGCACCCGCAACGCGCGAAGTTCGTCGACATAATCGGCTTCGACATAGGCGATCACGCCATGCAGGGGTTGGCCCTTGAGCAGATCCCAATGCTGCGGCTCGGGGAGGACGTGCGTCCAGAGCCAGTCCGGGTGCTGCACCGCGTAGTCGGCGATGCCGAGCTGGACGCCGTGTAGGTACCCCACCCATCGGTGCATGACGATCGCGATGCGCCGAAAATCCTTGGTCACGCCGGGAATTTACCCGCTTTCGTCGCAAATCTATAGACTTTTTTCGCATTGCAACATTTTTGGGGTGGTAGATTGTGTGGGTCGTCTGATTTGAGGGGCGACACGTCCGCACGGCGCAATGTCGGCGGGCGGGATCGGCATGTCCTGCGGAGATTTTGAACAGTGGCCACGCACCGGCGCAACCGCGTCAAGTCGGAATCGACCCGCCCTTCCCCGGCGGCGTCGACGGCCCTGGCACTTCCTTCTTTCGTAGCGGAGAGTTCTTATGCGACGCAACCACGCCTTTACGCTCGTCGAACTGCTGGTGGTGATCGGGATCATCGCGCTGTTGATCGCCATGCTGCTGCCGGCGCTGCATCGGGCGCGTTCGGCGGCGGTGATGACCAAGTGCATGTCAAACCACCGGCAGGTGATGCAGGCGATGCTGATGTACGTCAACGACAACCGCGGCCGGCTGCCGCCGCAATCGCATAATGAATTGGTCACGCCCCCGTACGGGCTGAGCTACTGGTATTCGGACCGCATCCTGGGCAAATACCTGTCGGCGGTGCACCTGAAGACGTCGGATGCTTCGACCAAGAACACCGCCCCCGTGACGCTCTGCCCGGCCTTGCCCGTGCCGACCGCCCTGGACAATGTGGCGACGGGGTTCGATCACTGGGTGGGGATCGGCATCGTGGCGTGCTACGACTGCGGGTGGCTGCGCACGAGCATCGCGTCGGCGAATGTGTCGTACGCGCGGATTCGCGACGCGTCGCGGCTGCTGATGTTTGTGGACGTCAACCAGGACAACTCCAGCGCCCCGGGCCGATCGGTGTTGTTCGAGCAGTTTTATGAAGGGGACGCATCGCCCCGCTCCTGGGCGGGATCGAAACGGTCCGTGGCCTACCGGCACAACCACCAGACGGTCGCGAGCTTTGCCGACGGGCATACCGAATCCTTCCGCACCGGCGACATGAACCAAAACAGCCCGACGGCCAACAAATTCCAGGGGCTCGACGCGGCCCTTAGGGCGGGGCTGGTCAAATACAAGATCAACTGAGCGCCGCTGCGGCGCCAAAGACGTTTCACCAAAGGAAATGCGCATGCGACGTACGATTTGTGCCCTGCTGCTGGCGGGCGTGGCGGCCTCCGTTGGGGTCGCGCGGGCGGCTGACGATCAGGGGAAAGTGCTGTTCGATTTTGAGAAGGAAACGGCGACCGATTCGTTCGTGAAAAACGACGCCGACTTCAAGATCATCGACACCGATGCCCACGGCGACCAACCGGCCGGCCATGCGCTGGAGATCGATTACTCGGGGCACGGCAGCTATCCGGCGGTTTCGCTGCGGCCGGCGAGCGGGACGTGGGATCTCAGCGGCGCCAGCGGCGTGTCGGCGGACATCACCAACCCCAACGACAAAGCCGTCCGCGTGCACCTGCGCGTCGACAATGCCGGCGACTGGCGCAAATCCCCCTGGAGCATCGACGCCACCACGATCCCGGCCGGCAAGACCAAGACGGTGAAAGTCCATTTCGGCAAGAGCTACGGGCACGACGGCTTCGCGCTGGACCCGTCGAAAATCACGCTGATCAGCGTGATCCTGGAAAATCCGAAAGGCCCCAAGACGTTGCGCGTGGATGACGTGAAAACGTTCGGCGACGGCGCGAAAACCGACAGTGCGGCCGACACCGGCACGCAAAAGGGGACGGCCGTCGCGCAGGATGGCGCGCTGATCGATCCGGCCAAGCCGTTGGCGGATGATGCGGTGCACGAAGACGGCGCCAGCGGCAAAAGCGTTGCCACCGACACGGGGCACGCGATCGAAATCACCTTCGCCAGCGGCCAATATCCGGCGGTGCACCGGCTGGCGCCGGGCGGCGGGTGGAATCTGAGCAATTTCGCCGGCGTGGAAGCGACGCTCACCAACCCCGGGCCCAAGGGGATCACCGCGGCGGTTCGCGTGGACAACCCCGGCAACAACGCCTGGAACGCCGAAAAGCGGTACATCAAGCCGGGCAAGAGCGAGACCGTGCGGGTGACGTTCGGCCAATCCTTCGGCGGGGCGGGGTTCGCGCTGAACCCGGCGAAGGTCGTGCGCGTCGTCATTTACGCCGAGCGGCCCAAGCCGGACCAGATGCTGCTGCTCAGCTCGCTCAAGCCCTACGGCCAGGCGACCGTGCGGGATTCCGACAGCGTCGATCTCAAGGGCGTGCTTTTCGATTTCGGCAGCGATTTCGTCGCCGATCAGCATGTCGAAGAGCGCGGCGCGACCGCGAAGGTGAAAGCCGGCAAGCTCGATGTCACGTTCGACAGCGGCGAGCAGTACCCGGCCGTCGCGCTGAAGCCGCTGGCGAAGAAGTGGGATCTGTCGCTGTTCCGGGCCGTGCAGATGGATCTGACCAACACCAGCAGCGCCCCCGCTCACCTGGCGGCCCGCGTCGATAATCCCGGCGCGAACGGGCAATCTCACTGCAACAGTGAAAACCTGACGCTCGCCCCGGGCGAAACCAAGACGCTGACCGTCACCTTCGGCCAATCGTGGGGGAAGAAGGGTTTTGATCTGGATGCCTCCGACGTCACCGACATTCTGGTGATGGCTGAAAAGCCGAAGGGGCCGGTGACGGTGTCGATCGACAACGTGCGGGCCTTGGCGCGGGAGGCGGCTGCGGCGCCGGAGTGGGTCGGGCAAAAGCCGCCGGTCGCGGGGGAATGGGTGCAGACGCTGAACGAAAACTTCGACGAGCCGTCCCTGGACCTGAAAACCTGGACGCCGCGCCTCTGCTGGGACGGCCCATTGCCGGCTGAGACGCAGCGGTATCGGGAGAGCAATGTCTTCGTGAAAGACGGCAAGCTGATCATCAAGTGTGAGAAGAATCCGGGGCATCAGTACGACAACCCCGCCCTGCCGACGCGCGAGTATGCGACCGGCGCCATGGAAAGCGTGGGCAAGTGGACGCAGGAATACGGCTACTTTGAAGCGCGCATCAAGCAGCCGACCGCGCGGGGATTGTGGCCGGCGTTTTGGATGATGCCCGACCGGGGCGAAGGGCACGGCAACTTGTGGCAGCGCCGCGCGACCGAGAGCGGCGGCATGGAGATCGACATTTGGGAACACCTCACGGAGTGGGGCACCAACCGCTACAACGTCGCCGCCCACTGGGACGGATACGACAAGGACCACAAACAGTGGGGAAATTCCGGGATTTATCACCTGGACACGCCCGACGGCTGGCACAACTACGGGCTGCTCTGGGAGCCGGGCAAGCTCACGTGGTATTGCGACGGCCGCCAGGTGGCGGAGTGGAAGAATCCGCGGGTGGGCAACACGCCGGCTTACCTGTTGTTCACCGTGCAGATGGGGAACTGGGCGACCAAGAACGTCGACGATGCGGCGTTGCCGGATCAGTTGCAGGTCGATTATGTGCGGGCGTGGCAATTGAAGGACCGGCTCGGGCGGTAGTCGCGGTCGTCGCGGTGGCCTCGGACATGTGCCGACCAGCCTGCCCGCCATGGCGTGCCCCCTCGGGGCTTGCTGTGGCGGGCTTTTTCGTGCGCGGGGGATGGGCCAAGGGGCGTCGGGCGGCCCGCTTGTTTTCGGCGCGGGAGGCCGGTACGATTGCCCTTTCCCCTTTGGCTAAAGTAAGCCGAGGGTTCCGCATCGACACGTGGCGATCGGAAGTTCAGTTTTGATCCACGGTTCTGAACCCAGACGCCTGATCTCCCGATCCCGCGTCGCATTGAGTGTGTCTCTTTATGGTAGATTATAATCTGCTGCATTCCCTTGGAAATTTTGATGCCGAAGCCGATGCCGCCGTTGCCCAGGCGATGGGCGTCGACACGTTGGAAATCGATCAGCTGGTCGGTTCCGAAGACCTGATCGACCTCGCCGCCGGCAGCATCGTGAATGGCCGCATCAGCGGCGTGTCGGGCGATGAGTTTTTGGTCGAACTGGGTCGCAAGAGCGAATCGCTGCTGGACAAGGGCGAGTTCGACGAACCCGAAAACGTCAAAGTCGGCGACGAAGTGAAAGTGCTCGTCGAAGACGTGGATCATGATTCCGGGACGGTGCGGATCAGCAAGCGCAAGGCTGATCGCATCATCAACTGGGAAGGGATCATGAAGTCGAAGAAGGAAGGCGACCCCGTCTCCGGCAAGGCGACCAAGAAGATCAAGGGCGGCCTGCTCGTGGACATCGGCGTGCCGGTCTTCCTGCCGGCCAGCCAGGTCGACATCCGCCGTCCGGGCGAAATCTCCGACTGGATCGGTCGCCAGATCGACGCGGTCATCCTCAAGATCGACGACGAACGCCGCAACATCGTCATCAGCCGCCGCAAGATGATCGAGCAGCAGCGTGAAGAACTGAAGAAGAAGACGCTGGACGGCATCCAGCTGGGCGCGATCGTCAAGGGCACGGTCAAGAACATCGCCGACTTCGGCGCGTTCATCGACCTGGGCGGCATCGACGGCCTGCTGCACATCACCGACATGAGCTGGGGCCGGATCAACCACCCGAGCGAACTGCTGAAGATCGACCAGGAAATCGAAGTCAAAGTCCTGCAGATCGACAAAGACAAGGAAAAGATCGCCCTTGGCCTGAAGCAGAAAGACGCTTCGCCGTGGGAGAACATCGAAGAGAAGTACGCCATCGGCTCGGTGCATGACGGCGAAGTCGTCAACATCATGTCGTACGGTGCGTTCATCAAGCTCGAAGCCGGCGTGGAAGGCCTGGTCCACATCTCCGAGATGTCCTGGACCAAGCGCATCAACCACCCGAGCGAAGTGGTCGCCCAGGGCCAGATCGTTCAGTGCAAGGTGCTGGAGATCAACAAGGACAAGCAGGAAATCAGCCTCGGCATGAAGCAGGTCGAGGAAAACCCCTGGGAGCGCGTGGCCGAGAAGTATCCGCCCGGCTCGGTGGTCAAGGGCAAGATCCGCAACATCGCCAACTACGGCGCGTTCGTGGAGATCGAAGAAGGCATCGACGGCCTCTTGCACGTCAGCGACCTGTCGTGGACCAAGAAGGTCGGCCACCCCAGCGAAGTGCTCAAGAAGGGGGACGAAGTCGAAGCCGTCGTCCTCAGCGTCGATCAGGAGAAGCAGCGCATCGCGTTGTCGCTGAAGCACCTGGCCGAAGACCCGTGGACGAGCGTCATCCCGCAGCACTACCGCCCGGGCATGGTCGTCAAGGGCCACGTCACGAAGATCGCCAACTTCGGCGTGTTCGTGGAACTGGAAGCCGGCCTGGAAGGCCTGCTGCACGTGTCGGAAATCGCCGATCAGAAGATCGAGAAGCCCGAAGACGTGCTCAAGGTCGGACAGGACGTCGAAGTCAAGATCCTTCGCGTCGACACCGACGAGCGCAAGATCGGCCTCTCGCTCAAGCGAGCCCAGTGGGCGCAGGAAGAAGCCGTTCGCGAAGAGAAGCGTGCCGAACGCAACAAGAACCGCGGCCTGCGTGGCGGTCTGGAGTAATCTCCACCGCAGTAGCGCCTTAGCGGCTTAACTCACCCGGGAGAGAAGATCGAAAGGTCTTCTCTCCCTTTTTTATTGGCGATTCCGCAGGCGTGGCGCGCGGGGCTATTGCCGGGCGAGCGCCTTGAGCGCTTCGGCGGCGCGGACGCGGTGGCCGTGGTCATGGCTGACGTCGGCGTAGGTGATTTCGCCGTGACGGTTCAGCACGAACGTGGCCGGGTGCGCGGTTTCGTGCTGGGCGTCCCACCGCAGGCGGTAGGCGTTCGTGAAGACGTAGTCCGCATCCAGCAGCAGGTGAAAACGGGCCGGCATGTGCACATCGTGCAGGAACGCCCGCGCGTGCGCTTCCAACCGATCGACCGGGCCGGGGTAGATGAACAGCACCTGCGCCCCCGCTTCCGCGAAGGCGTCGGCCCGATCGAGAAAATCCTGGAGCTGCTGGGTGTCGTACGGGGCGGTGTATCCCGCATGCCCGCGCAGGACGACGACCACGACCGGCCCTTTGGCGAGTGCATCGGCCAGGTGAATCGGCCCCGCGCCCAAGGCGGCGAGCGTAAAGTCGGGCGCGGTGTCGCCACGGGCGGGCGGATTCTCCGCCCGCGTAATCGGCGCCAGAAGCAGCGACACGCCGAAAAAGGCGGCCGCGGGGATGAGTCGGCGGGGTCGGAATGGGTGCATGAACACGCTCCGGCAAATGCTAGTCGGCCGGCGACTTTTCCGCCGACTTTTATCGCGGCCGGCGGTACAACCGGGGAGATTGGATGGCGGTGCGCCTCAGAACCCGCGGCGCACCGAAGCTCATCCAAGCTCATTGACAAGTGAATCGCGGAACATGCGTGGAACGACGACGGGCCGTCGTGAATCGGCGCTGATGGATGGTGGGTGCTGCTCGGTCCACGTCGCTTTTGA
>JBQCCH010000292.1:0-6793 GCA_051962375.1 Tepidisphaeraceae bacterium | reverse complement strand
CTTGTGCGCTAGGGCGTATGGGGGGGGGGGTTTGGTTGGGGGGTGAGGCGGGGCGGGGTTAATCTGGGTAAGTGGCTCCTCATCGTGCGGGGGGGGGTGGGGGGTATCCTGGGCGATTTTCCCGATCAGGCCGGCCTGTTCCACATTTTGCGGGACCGCTTCGGCGAAGCGGAGCGTCGGCGATTGATCGACGTGTATCGCGACCATTACATCACCGAACGCGATTTCGACAACGTGGCGAAGTTTGGCTTCAACTTTGTCCGCATCGGGTTCGATCACGAATTGCTCGAAGACGAGGCCAACCCGTGGGTGTTGCGCGCGGACGCCTTCAAGTACCTGGATTACGCCGTTCGCGAAGCAAAAGCGCGAGGCCTGTATGTGTTGTTTGATCTGCATGGAGCGCCCGGACTTCAGGTCAGCGGCAAGCAGAGCGGGGATTCGTCACGCGCGGATTTTTGGACCGTGCCGGACAATCGGGAGCGTGCGCTTTGGCTCTGGGCGAAAGTCGCCGAGCATTTCCGCGGCGAGCCGACGGTGTTTGCGTATGAGTCGCTGAATGAGCCCTTCAGCGGCAACGAAGCGCAGAATCTGGATTTCGCCAAGCGGTTCTACGACCGGATCCGCCCCATTGATGCACAGAAAATTTTGATCTTGCCCGGGTTGTACTCCGGTGTGGGGTTTTACGGCGATCCCCTCAAGCTTGGGTGGGAAAACGTCATGTTTGACCTGCATTTTTACCCGGGCGTGCAATTTAGCCCCAAGGCAAAGCCGAGCACGGTTCAGTCGGCCTCTCGGACGCTGCGCGACCAGTGGCCGAAACTGGCGGCGTATTTGCGGCAGATCAACACGCCGTTGCTCGTGGGCGAACTCAGCGTGGTCTATAAATCGGGCGGCGGCGGGGAAATGATCCGCCGATATACCGATGCCGCGGCGGATTATGGGTGGGCGGTATCGATCTGGACGCTCAAAGAGCTTTCCCGCGACGGGGGCGTGAAGCCGGCCATGTGGATGCTGACGACCAATCGCGACCCGGAGCCGGTGGTGGACGTGCACACCGCGGGCAAGGGAGAAATCGAGGCGGCGCTGGATCGGCTCGGCACGATGCCGCTTGTGGTCGATCCGGACGCGTTGCATTGGCTGACGAGCCCGACCCGTCCGAAGCCGCTGCCCAGCACATGGCCGGTGATTGGGCCGACAACCGGGCCGGCGACTGCGCCAGCGACAAGGCCTGCAACCCCGTAAAACGCGCCCCCGGCTGGGTCCGATAGGGAAATCGGTCGATCAAACCGGGGATCGGCCGCTGCGTGGGGGAGGCGCCGGCCGGTTCGGAGACTAGCCGGAAGGGGTCGGAGTGTCAGATGCACCCCGATTTCTTGACAGGCCTTACAATCGCTTTTATCGTCCAAAAACAGAGCGATTGCGCGGCCGACCGGGTATCGGGAAGCCGCTGACGCGGAGATCGTTCGGACGTTCAACCTCGATAATGCCCCTCGGAGGGATAGCACCCATGATTCGTCTTGCCCCGTCGATTGTGGCCGCCCGTTTGCGCGCGGCAGCAATTGGAGCGTCGCTCGTTGCACCGATCGCCCTTTACCAGCCCGCGCCCGTGATGGCGCAGGAGCAGCAGGCCGACCCGCTGCAGCAGGAAGTGGAAGACTTCTGGCACTTCGGGAAGGTCGCCCGGTACGACGTGGCCGTCGCCGATGCGAACAAAATCCTCCAGAGCGGCGCCGATCCGGTGAAGATCCTGACTACGTTCGAAAAAGTCACCTCCGACCGGGGCGACAATCTCGACGAATGGCTCGTGCGCTGGCAGGGCGTCGACGAGATGAAGGATGTCACCAAGCAATTGGTCGATGTCCTGAACAAGGGCCGCTATACGCGTCGCGCGGATCCGGCCTATATCGAAAAGAACATCTCGCGTCTTGGCGGCGGCGATCGGCCGTACCGCCTGGCAATGGTGCAACTGCGTGAGAGCGGCGAACTGGCCGTCCCGCTGCTGCTCGACACGCTGAAAGATCCGTCCAAGCAGGACCTGTTCGGGCCGGCTCGGCGGGCGATCATCGACTTGGGCCGGTACGCCCTGAACCCGCTCGTGGCCGCCACCGAAACCAACGACCCCGGCCAGCAGCAACTCGTTGCGTCGCTGCTGGGTGATCTGGGTTACGACTCGGCCGCTCCCTACCTGTCGCGCCTGGCGGAATGCGGCGCCAACGACGACGTAAAATCGACCGCCAAGAAGGCGCTGTCGCAGATCAATGCCCCATCGGATTCGACGGCCGACCAGTTCTACGACCTGGCGGAAAAGCTGTATTACGGCAAGTCGTCGCTGGTGGCGGATGAGCGCTTCCCGATGGCCAACGTGTGGCGGTTCGAGCAAGGCAAGGGCCTGATTCGCACGCCGGTGCCGGCATCGATCTTCAACGACGTGATGTCGATGCGGGCGTCGGAATACGCCCTGCAATTGAACACGAAGGACGATGCGCTGAGCCTCTGGGTCGTGGCGAACTTCAAGCGTGAGATCGATCTGCCGAGCGGCTCCAAGGACGACACCCGTCCGGCGAACGCCCCGGACGCTCACTACTACGGCGTGACCGCCGGGACGCAGTACCTGAACGCGGCCCTGTCGCGGACGCTGAAGGATCACAACTCGGCCGTCGCACTGGCGGTGGTGAAGGCGCTGCAGGAAATCGTCGGCGACAGCAACTTCAAGTCGGGCGGTTCGCCGCTGAACGATGCGATGCAGTATCCGGACCGCCGCGTGCGGTTTGAGGCGGCCTTCTCGGTCGCCCAGGCGTTGCCGCAATCGTCTTTCGCCGGGCAGGATCTGGTGGTCCCGCTGCTGGCGGAAGCCATCTCCCAAACCGGTCAGCCGAGCGTGCTGGTGGTGATGCCGACCCAGGAAGCGGTCAATGGCATCGTCCAACCGCTCAAGGGCGACGGTTACATCGCCGCGGGCGCCACAAACGCCTCGGGTGCGTTGGCGGCGGCGGCATCGGTCCCGGCGGTGGACGTGGTCCTTATTTCCGAAGACCTGCCGCCGGCGGAAATCGAAACGCTGCTGGGCATGGTGGCTCAGTCGCCGAAACTGCGGACGGCGGGCAAGCTGGTCGTGGTTCACTCCAACGCCAGCCCCTGGGAAGCCCGCAAGGCGACCGATCCGACGATCAGCACCACGACAACGACCGATCCGGCGGCCCTGAAGACGGCCATCACGTCGGCTCGCGATGCGTCGGGCGCGTTGCCGCTTGATCCCGCGATGGCGACCGATTACGCGACCCGGGCCGGCAATCTGATCAAGAAGCTGGCGATCTCTCGCGGCCAGGTGCTGGATCTGGCGCCGGCGCGTTCGACGCTGCTTGGCGCCCTGGAAGACAGCCGCCCCGAAATCGTCAAGCTGGCCGGCGAAGGCCTGGCGCTGCTGAACAACGACGACGCTCAGAAGGGCATCCTCCTGAAAGCGACGACGGATGGGACGGCGGACGACGTGAAGATCAGCCTCTTCAAGAGCCTGGCGACCAGCGCCAAGTTCTTCGGCAACAAGCTCGACGCCGGTCAGGTGGAATCGCTCGATCACGTGGTCGGCGAAGCCAAGACCCCGGAAGTGCAGTCGGCCGCCGCCGAGGCACGCGGCGCCTTGAATCTGCCGAGCGATATCGCCAAGAAGCTCATCCTCGACCAGGCCGCTCACTGAGCGAAAAGTGTCTGGCATTGAGATCCGCAGCGACCCGCGACCCTTCCGTCGCGGGTCGCTGCATTGGTGCCTTCGCTAAATGAGCAAACCCAAAAGGAGCAAACCCAAAAGCGGGCACCATCCCACAAGTGGCCGCCAAGGCAAACGCCGGCCCTTGCGCGCGGCGGCCCGCCATCGCGTACCGTCGGTGTTCTTGACCCTTTCTACGCGCCGTGATGCCGAGTTCCGCTGACCACCGAGGGATTGAAAATCGGAAAAAATATCCGGGCATTCGTCGGCAGGCGGACCTATCGTTGGGTACAGGTCAATCGCAAAGGGTTTCGTATGTTCAAATTGCCGCTTTTTCAGACCGACGGACGTGAGCGATCGCCGCAGGCGTTCAGCAAAAACACGCTGGACAAGCAACCGCGGACCCGCGGCGCGACGGTGACCCCCAGCGTTTGTCCGTATTGCGCCGTCGGCTGCGGGACGAACATCTACACCAAAAACGGGCAGGTCATCGACATTGAGGGGAATCCGAACAGCCCGATCAATGAAGGCACGCTTTGTCCGAAGGGCGCGAACACGTTCCAACTGCACCACAATCCGCATCGTGTGAAGCACGTGCTGTGGCGGGCCCCGTACTCGGATCAGTGGGAGCAAAAGCCTTTGGAATGGGCGATGGATCGCATCGCGAAACTGACCAAAGAAGCACGCGATGCCGGCTACAAGGAAAAGAACAAGGACGGGAAGTACGTCAACCCTGTGGCGAACATGGGTTGCCTCGGCGGCGCGACGCTCGACAACGAAGAAAATTACCTGATTAAGAAGCTCTTCAGCAGCGGCCTTGGGGTCGTGCATGTGGAGAATCAGGCGAGGATATGACACTCCGCATCGGTGCCCGGTCTGGGCGCCTCTTTCGGCCGCGGTGCGGCCACCAACTATCAGCAGGATCTCGCGAATAGCGATTGCATCCTCATCATGGGCTCGAATATGGCCGAGGCCCACCCCGTGGGTTTTCGTTGGCCGATGAAAGCCCGGGAGCGGGGCGCGACGCTGATCCATGTCGATCCGCGTTTCAGCCGCACGAGCGCCAGCGCCAATGTCTATGTCGGCATCCGCGCCGGATCGGACATCGCCTTCCTGGGCGGGTTGATTAATTACGTGCTCACGCATGACAAATGGTTCCGCGACTATGTGCTGACGTTCACCAATGCCAGCACGATCATCGCGGAAGGGTTTGAAGACACGGAAGACTTGGAAGGCATCTTCAGCGGCTACGACAAGGAAGGGCGCGCGTACGAGGCGGGCAAAGGGCGATGGGTCTATGAAGGGTCGGAAGCGGAAGCCAAGAACAAGGGCGAAGACCGCGGCGACCGACAGCCGCCGCCGCAGGGACCGGGCGGCGTAGGGCCCAACGGTGGTGGCGGCCGCGAAGATGGCGAAAATTCCCTCGGCATGCACGGTCCCGGATTGATGGGCGGCGCCAGCACGCACAAGTCAAAGCGCTCCGCCAGCACGCGCCCCGATCCGTTGACCGATCCCACGCTTCAGCACCCGCGTTGCGTGATGAATCTGCTGCGTCGGCACTTCAGCCGCTACACGCCGCAATTGGTGTCGGAAATCTGCGGATGCCGCCCGGAAGAATTGGAGCGGGTTGCCGAGTTGTTGATCGCGAACAGCGGGCGGGATCGCACGAGCGCGATCGTTTACGCGGTCGGTTGGACGCAGCACAGCACCGGTCCGCAGATCATACGGGCGGCAGGCATTCTGCAGCAGTTGCTCGGAAACATCGGACGGCCCGGCGGAATGATCATGGCGATGCGCGGGCACTGCTCGATTCAGGGCAGCACCGATATCCCGACGCTGTACGACCTGCTCCCGGGCTACCTGCCGCAGCCGACGGTGGAAGAGCATCACGAAACGCTTGACGGCTACGCGGAATACGAAGGGTTGCCCACCGGATACTGGGCGAATACCAAGAAATTCATCGTGAGCTTGCTGAAGGCCTACTACGGGCCGGCCGCCACGAAGGAGAATGATTTCCGATTCAAATGGCTGCCGCACCTGGATGGCGATTACAGCCAGTTGCCGTTCTTTAAGTTGATGACGGAAGGGGCGGTGAAGGGCTATTTCGTCTTCGGCCAGAACCCGGCCGCTGGTGCGCCGAATGCGGCCCTGCACCGGGCGGGGCTGCGACAGCTGGATTGGCTGGTGGTTGCCGATTGGTTTGAGACCGAGACCGCCACGTTCTGGAAAAGCGATCCGAAAGGACCGAAGCCGCACGAAATCAAGACCGAAGTCTTCCTCATGCCGGCCGCCAGCATCGCGGCCAAAGAGGGGACGTTCACGAATACGCAGCGTCTGATTCAGTACCACGAAAAGGCGGTCGACCCGGAAGGGGATTCGCGATCCGATCTCTGGTTCATTTGGAACTTAGGCCGCCGGTTAAAGGCGATGTACGCGGGTTCGTCGAAGCCGCAGGATCAGGCGATCCAGGCGCTCACGTGGGACTATGGGTACGACAAGCATCCGACCTTGCCGGATGGAACGCCAAGCCGCATTGCGGATGAGCCGGATGCGGAAAAGGTGCTGCAGGAAATCAACGGTTATTTTGTCCACGAGACCGCTCCGGAGCGGCCGGGCAAGCCGAAGCTGTTGAGCGGCTTCGCGGAGTGCGCCGACGATGGTTCGACGGCCTGCGGCGGCTGGATTTATTCCGGCGTGTACCCCAATTACGACCGAAATCGAGCGCGCGAACGCAAGACGGGCGTGAATCCGCTGCAGCCCGAATGGGCGTTCGCCTGGCCGAAGAATCGGCGCATCATGTACAACCGCGCGAGCGCCGATGCCGAGGGACGGCCCTGGAGCGAGCGAAAGAAACTGATCTGGTGGGATCCCGCCGAGAGCAAATGGGTGGGCTACGACGAGCCCGACTACGAGCCGACGAAAGACCCGGCCTATCGGCCGGCGCCGGGGGCGAAAGGGATGGATGCCATCGCGGGGGACAAGGCCTTCATTATGAAGCCGGACGGGCAATCCGCGTTGTTCAGTGCGGAGCTTCGTGACGGTCCCTTCCCGACGCACTACGAGCCGGCCGAATCGCCGCTGCCGAATTTG
>JBQCCH010000291.1:0-2120 GCA_051962375.1 Tepidisphaeraceae bacterium | reverse complement strand
GCAGCGGGATCACCTGATGTATCGCGGCGGGGTGCAGCGGCTGCAGACGATGCTGTCGAGCGACCTGCCGAATGCGGTCGCCATGCTGGAAGCGGCGGTCGTCAAGCTGGATCAGTACATGGCGGCCGCTCCGGTGCTGACGACCAGCGATGCGGGCGCGATGGCGGCTCCCACCGGGGCCGAGGGATCGGGCGATGAGAACATGAAGCGCGCCGCCGAGCCGGATGCCGAGGAAAACAAGGTCGACGCCCCCGCGGATGCGGCCGGCGTCGAACCCGCCGAGGCGGCCAAGGAACTTGAAAAACCCGGGGCGCAGGCCCCCGAACCGGAGTCCAACTAATGGGTCTTTACGAAGGACGCGGCAACCTGAACAAGAGCATGAAAGACCTGCTGATGCGCTGGTCGCAAACGAAGCAGGATTGGCACGACGTCGTCGCGGTGGAGTTCGAGAAGAAGTATCTTGAACCCTTGGAGCAGGCCCTGCGCACCGCCGTTTCGGCAATGGACCAGATGGCCCAGACGCTTTCGAAGATCGACCGCGACTGCAAATAGGATTCTCAACCGATGCTTGAAACCGAACTTCCCGCCCAAACGCCGGACAATGAAGCTTCTGTCGAAGCCCGTCCTACCGCCCGCGATGTTCAACGCGCCGCCTTGAGCGATTTGCTGAACTTGTCGCGCGAATGCTCCTCGTCCGAGGCCGAGCTGGAAGAGCGGCATCGGCTGGGGATCGCCGAGAGTCGCGAGAAGTTTGAGAAGACGACGAAGGACTTCGATTACCGTCTCGACACGCTGCGGAAGCAGATCGCCGAAAAGGCCGACGCGAAGCAGCGGCAGATCCAGCAGCATTTCGAGGCCGAGCAGACCAAGGCCAAGGAAATTCATGCGGCCCGGCGTCAGAAGGCGCAGAGCGATTACGAAAAATCGAAGGCCGACCTGAAAAAGCGGTTCGACCACGCCAGCTGGCTTGCCGACAGCGTGCTGGAGGCGGCGGAGGTGCAGGCGAACCAGGAGTTTCGCAAAGACACCGACCGGCAGAACGATCAGATCGAAGCCGCCGCCAAGGTGGAAGCCGATGCCGCCGCCCTCGTGCAGACATACGGCCAACGCCCCGAGCCCGCGGAACAAGGCACGCTCGATGCGAACACCCTCGGCGACAATGCCGTGGCGGTGCTTCAGCAGAAGCAGATGGAAGTGGAGCAGCATCTGGCATCGCTGCGGAAGCTGGGGATTGCCCGGCTGCTTGTCGGGATCTGGCCGCTCTTTTTGATCGTGCTGGCGTGCGTGGCGGCGGCGGCGGTGGTGCAACTGCAGACGCCCACGCCGCTGCAACCGCAGTGGGACAAGCTCATGATCCCGGTCGGCGCCACATTTGGCAGCGCCGTGGTCGTGGTCGTCATCCTGAAAGTGTTGATCGGCGGCCGGGTGAAGAAGGCTTACACGCCGCTGCGATTGGCGATCGCGGACGTGCGCATCGCGTCGACGGCTGTCCACGCCAACGCGGACAAGCTCCGCAAACAGATCATCGCCGAGGCGACCAACAAGCGCAATGCCGAAGTCGATGCGGCCAAGCAGCGGTTCGCGCCGGTGCAGCAGAAGGCCGTGCAAATGCGCGACAAGGCGGTCGCCGCCGCCGACGCTGAGCATGAAGCGGCCATCGCGGCGATCGCCGCCCAGCTCACCAAGAACACCGAAGAACTCGCCGCCTGGCGGAAAAAGCAGCTCGAAGAATCGGCCACTCGCGTTCGCGAGGAGCAGGAGCGATTGAAAGGACGTTTCGAGAGCGACTCGCAAGCGCTGCTCAGCGGATATGCGGAGCGGCGCAAGCAGTTGCAGCAACGCTGGCACGAAGGATTGGCGAACATTCAAGCGCCGATGGGCCAGGAACAGTCCACGGCCGTCACGCGGACGGATTGGACGCAGTTCGAAAAGACCTGGACGCCGCCGAAGAAGTTTCCTGAAACCGTGTCGTTCGGCTCTTTGTCGATCGACCTGGAAAAGATTTCCGCCGGCATCCCGCGCGATGGCACGGAGATGGCGCTGCCGGACCAGTTTAAGGTGCCGGCCGTCCTGGCATTTCCGCGGCAGGCGTCGGTCATCATCGAAACCGATCCGGAAGG
>JBQCCH010000290.1:0-3529 GCA_051962375.1 Tepidisphaeraceae bacterium | reverse complement strand
TCACGGCTCGCACTCAGGTCCGCCGCCGCATCGATCGCGACGAGCGAAGTTCGGCCGGATCAATTTTTATTTCTTCGCGTTTATTTCTTCGCGATCGCGAGCTTCGCCTGCGCCCGCCGCACCGACCGCTCCCGCATCTCGGCCGGCACATTCAGGCCGGCACGCTGCGCGGTCGCCTCGGCGAGTTCCGCTTCCGCCTGCGCCACGCTCAGCTCTTCCACCGGCGTCGCTTCCGTGGTGGCGATCGTCAGCACGTTCTCCTTCATCTGAGCAACGCCGCCGTCTACAAAGTAAACCGACCGCTTCCCATCCGTGCCATCCACCGTCAGCGGGCCCAGGCCCAGCTTCACCAGCAGCGGCGCGCGGTCCGACAAAATGCCCATCAGCCCATCATGCGCGGGAAGAATCGTCTGCTTGACCTGCAGATCCATGACCTGCTGCTCCGGGGTGACGACCACACATCGAAATGCCATAGCGGTTGCTCCGTTCGAATCGACGAATCTATAGAAAACTGCTCGGCGGGGCAACAGAACCCAGCCCGCCCGAGCCATGGCGGCGGCGATTTGCCCGCCGCTGTTTTGTCGCAGGCGCGCCACGCCCGCTCCCGCCCGCCCCCTCCCGCCCGCCGGCTTTCCTGTCGCCCGATAAAACTCCGCCGCCCCCGCTTTTTGATTTGAAGCCCCGGCATCGGCTGTTAAGATACGTCGAGTGTTTCACATCACCGCGCCACAGCGCGGTGTTTCGCTTTTAATAGACCGGCTGGAGAAGCTCATGCAGATTGTCAGCGCCGAAGAAAAAAGTCGGCTCGAGAAAAAACGTGAAGAACTCTACGCCGCCAAGATCGACGCGCAGGAACGCATCCGCAAAGCCGCCGCCCTGGGTGATCTGTCGGAAAATGCCGAGTACCACTTCGCCAAGGAAGAGAACCGAAACCTCGAGCGCGAGCTGGCCGAACTGGAATCGAAGCTCAAGAGCGTCGCCGTCGTCAGCAATGACGACGTGCCCGAAGGCATGGTCTTCCTCGGCCACACCGTGAAACTGCTCGACCTGGATGACGACAGCGAACAAGTGGTCCGCATCGTCGGCGAAGCCGTCCCCCCCGACGCCAACAGCGACGTCCTGCCCGTCTCGGCCACCAGCCCCATGGGCGAAGCCTTGATGAAACGCCAAGTCGGCGAGACCATCAAAGTCCGCGCTCCCCGCGGGACGCTGGCGTTCAAAATTTTGGAGATCATGTGAGGAAGTGGAGCGTTGGCAGTGGAGAGTATTAGAAATCAACTCTCCACGCTCTACTGCCAACTCTCCACTGACACGCTCGCCGCCTTAGCTCAATTGGCAGAGCACCGCTTTTGTAAAGCGGGGGTTGTCGGTTCAACTCCGACAGGCGGCTTTTCTCTTCACTTTCGACCATTTTTGCCTGTGTTTCAGGCGTTTGGACGATAGGCCGATCGACCTTCGGCTATTTACGACCCTCGCCGTCTGAACCCCTTTTGCGACAAAGATCACCGTCGATACGTCAATTGGGGTCGTCCAACAAATGCGTCGGCAACAAACGCGGCCGCTGACATAGGCTAAAAATGCAGCGATCGCCTGATGGCGCGGGCAGGCGACGGCGGATAATCTGCGCTCCCTGCCTTACCGCGCCCCTCGCCAGCCCACGGCCAATTTCCATCGCAACCATTGATCATTTCATCACTTACGACCATTACAAAGCCAGCCTGTCGACGCGTCAGACTGTCGCAGAGCGCACAATCTTTGGATGCGAAAGGTAAAGGTCCATCGTTCGGGGTGGGGTTAGATTTGCCGCTAGCGAGAGGCCACGCGATCGCAAATTCATGTCGACCGTCATGCGTGGGAGCAGCAATTCTAACCGGAGGCGGAAGTGAGCACATCGGAACGAAATCAATCCTGGGTCAATGCCGGCAAATGCCGTCGAATTTCTGGCATTTCAGCCGTCCTATTGTCGGCCATCGCCACGGCGAACGTGTTCGCCGCCAATGCCGCATGGAATACTGACGCGGCCACCGGCAACTTTAACGCGCCGAACTGGACCAGCGGCACCACCACGCCAGCCGCCGGCGGCACCTATTCCGTCGTCTCAGGCGACACCCTTTACTTCGGCACCAGCACCACGACGACGCTGAACAACGATCTGACCGGCGCTACCTTCAACGGCTTGACGTTCAACAGCGGCGCCAGTGCCTACACCATCGGCGGCAACAGCTTCACACTCAATGGCAACCTTACCAACAACAGTGCAAGCCTCCAGACAATCAACAACAACCTCACGCTCACCAGTGGGAACAAGATTTTTGCCGGCGGCGCCGGAGGCTTGACCCTTGGCGGCACAAGCACCTTTTCGCAGTCGACGGCCGGTCTGACGTTTACCGGAACTGTCAACAGTTCGGGAACCTTGACCATCAGCAGCACCGGAAACAACAACGGCTACATTACCCTTGCCGGCACTCAGACCCTCAACATCACGGGTGGAACGTTTACCGTCAATGGAACTACCAGCGCGACCAAATCGTCGTCCATTTTAGGTCAGAACGCGGCCGGTACTTCGACTGCAAATATCAACGGCGGCCACTTCGTGATTGGCAGTGAAGAAGGCTTTTACCTCGGCAACAACATCAGCACCGCCACCGGCGTGCTAAACGTCACCTCCGGCACAGCGACGATCAACGCCGGCAGCACAACGGCGACCGACCTACGCGCGTTTATCGCACTGGGTCGCGATAATGCGACGGGCGTCATCAACCTCGACGGCGGCACGCTGGAGACGGGCCGCCAGTTCCTCCGCGACGGCAGCGGTGGCGGGACAGTGGGCGCGGGCTCCGCGACCTTTAATTTCAACGGCGGCACACTCAAAGCCTTGGCCAACCAGACCGCCGGCAACGGCTGGTTCGAGACGGCCACCACCGGCAACTACCAGGTCGTCACGACGATCGTGAAGGCGGGTGGCGCCAAGATCGACACCAACGGCTTCGACGCGAACATCAACGCCATCCTGGCGCACGACGCGACGCTCGATACCGTAACTCCGACGCTGGACGGTGGCCTTACCAAAAGCGGCGCGGGCACGCTCGGGCTCGGTGCGGCGAACACCTACACCGGCGGCACGACGCTCAGCGGCGGCAAGCTGCGGCTCGTCAACACGACCGGCTCGGCCACGGGCACCGGCATCGTGACGCTCAGCGGCGGTTCGGCGGCAACGATCGCCGGCACCGGCTTCGCGACTGGCGCTACGACCGCCACCAACGGCACCCGCATCGCCCCCGGCATCAACACGGCCGACACCGACGGCAGCGGCCGCAACAATTTCGGCGTCGCCGGCACCCTCACGCTCGGCTCGACCGGCGGCCTGACCCTGACGAGCGCGAACCTTGACTTCGACCTCGCCGCCACCGCCGCCGGGATCAGCGACAAGCTCGCCACCTCGGCCCTGGCGTTCACCGGCAGCGGGATCACGTTCAATTTCGCAGCGCTTGGCGCCGATCTGGAGCAGAACGTTCCCTACACGCTGATC
>JBQCCH010000289.1:0-2998 GCA_051962375.1 Tepidisphaeraceae bacterium | reverse complement strand
GACTCATCCATTGGAAGATTCGCCCAGCCGTAGCGGTAGATGCCCTTCTTGTCGCCGACCGCCTTCTCCAGCGCCTGGCCCAGGCAGATGCCGACATCTTCCACGGTGTGGTGCTGATCCACGTGCAGATCACCCTTGGCGGCGACGGTCAGATCGATCAGCGCGTGCTTGGCAAGCAGATCGAGCATGTGATCGAAGAACCCAACGCCAGTCTTGGCGTCGGCCGTGCCCTGGCCGTCAAGGTTGATCGAGAGCGTGATCTGGGTCTCTTTCGTGTGGCGTGTCAGCTCAGCCGTGCGTTGCATGGCGACAACGTAAACGCGGCAAGTGACGGCCGCAATGGGCGACCCGATCCGTTCCCCAGAAGATCGGCCCAACCGCGGCGCGTCGGCCAGTGCAAGGACGCCACAAATGAACCCATCAACAGATCAACGGTTCAACAGATCAACACATCAACCGGTCAACACATCAACGCCCATCCCTACGCCGCCTTATCCCGGGCCAGCAGTTCGCGCACCCCACACAGCAGCGCGTTATTTTCCGTGCTGGTGCCGACGGTGATGCGGATGTACTCGCTCAGGCCGGGCGAATCGAAGTGGCGAACGAGGATGCCCATTTGCTTCAGCGCCCGGTAGAACGCCCCGCCGTTGCCGCCGGGGACTTTGGCGAAGACGAAATTCGCATGGCTCGGCAGCACATCGAAGCCCAATTGGGTGAGTTCCGCGCTCAGCCGGCCGCGATCCTGGCGCACTTGCGCCCAGGTGTTGCGGGCGTAGTCCTGATCCTGCATCGCCGCCGTCGCTGCGATGATCGAAATGGCATCGCAGTTGTAGCTGTCTTTCACTTTTATCATCTGTTCGATGACTTGCGGTTGCGCGACGGCAAACCCAAACCGCAGGCCCGCCAGCGCGTACGACTTGCTGAGCGTTCGGCTGATGACGACGTTGGCGTGTTTGTGCACGAGTTCCAGGCAATTGGATTCGGCAAAATCGACGTAGGCTTCATCCACCAGCAGCAGCCCCTGAAACCGGCTCGCGAGCGATCCGATGACGGCCGTGGGCAACAGCGTGCCCGAGGGTGCGTTCGGATTGGCCAGGTAAATCGCATGCGCTTGGGTCGCCAGCAGCGCGTCGATCGGCAATGACCAATCCGGCCCCCAGGGCACCGGCGCGGTCTTGGCGGATTCCAGCTCCGCCAGCACGTTGTAAAGCGAATACGTCGGCGACGGGAACGCCAGGATCCCGTCCGGTGGAATGAACGTGCGCGTGGCGATGGTGAGGATGTCATCGCTCCCATTGCCCGCCAGGATCATGTCCGGGCTGACGCCCAGCGCCCGCCCCGCCGCCACGCGGAAGGGCTGCGCGACCGGGTTCGGATAGCGCCGCAGCGATTCGGGCTCGATCTCGCGAATCGCCTGCATCACCTTCGGCGACGGCGGATACGGATTCTCATTGGTATTGAGCTTGACGACGCGATCGCCCACGCCCGGCTGTTCACCGGGCGTGTAGCCGTGCATCGCGCGCACGTTGGGACGGACAAAGGTGGGAGCCATGGAGCTTAGTATAAAATCAAATCGCCGATTGCGTAATCAAATCTGCGATCACGCAACACGCGCACTCACTTCAACCGCACGCGCACACTCGCGGCGTGGGCATCCAGTTGCTCGGCCTCGGCCAGCGCGGTGATCGCATCGGCGTCCCGGGCAAGGCCGTCGCGCTCGTAATTGACGACGCTCGATCGCTTCAGGAATTCGTACACGCTGATCCCCGAGGCGAAACGCGCGGTCGTATTCGTCGGCAGGCAGTGGCTGGGACCGGCGACGTAATCGCCCGCGGCCACCGGCGCGTATGGCCCGACATACACCGCCCCCACGTGCCGCAACTTCGCCAGCACGGCCTCGTTTGACCGGGTCTGCAGGCTCACGTGTTCGCACGCGATCGTGTTCGCCAACTCCAGCAACCGATCCATCGACGGATCGATCACGATCATGCTTTCATTCTTCAACGCTTTCAGAATCGGCTCGGCCCGCTGCAGCGTCTGCACTTGCCTGCCGATCGCGGCAACGACGTCGGCGGCCAGCGATTCGCTCGTCGTCAGCAGAAAGCAGGAGCCCGGATCGTGCTCCGCCTGCGCGATCAGGTCGGCCGCCACGAAATCAGGGTTCGCCGACTCATCCGCCAGCGTCAAAATCTCGCTCGGCCCGAGGTAGCCATCAATGCCGACCGTGCCGGCCAACATCCGCTTGGCCAACTGCACGTACGAATTGCCCGGCCCGACAATTTTATCGACAGGACGGATGGTTTGCGTACCGAACGCCAGCGACGAAACCGCCGCCACGCCACCCACGCGATACATCTCCGTGATGCCGATCTCGTGTGCGGTGGCCAGGACCACATCACTGTTGCCGAACGCGCTGCCCGGCGTGCAGACGACGATGCGCTTCACCCCCGCCACCTGCGCCGGCACCGCCAGCATGATCAGGCTCGACGGATACGACGCCCGCCCGCCCGGGAAATAGACGCCCACCGAATCCAGCGGCGAAAGCTTCAATGAAAGCGCCAACCCGTGCCGTTTCAGTGGTGCAGGCGGTTGCGGCAGGATGTGCGATTGGAATTCCCGCACCTGTTCGATCGACCGCTGAATGGCCGACCGCAGCGTCGGATTCAGTCGGCCCGACGCGGCGGCCATCTCAGCGGCCGACACGCGCAGGCGATCCAGGGTGAAATCGCGATCGTCGAATTTTCGCGCCACCTCCACCACGGCGGCATCGCCGCGGTCGGCGACGTCCGCAAGGATGGCCTGCACATCGGCGACCATCGCCGCTCGATGCCCGCGCGACAAGGCCATGTCTTTGGGGTCCAGGCGCAGGCGGGAGACCAGGGCGTCGACGCGGCGTCGATCATCGGGCGAAGCAAGTCGCAAAAGCGGAATCATCCCCTGATCGTAAAGATGACACGGGCGCGGTCAATTGGTAGCCTCCCGCCCCGTGCCCAAGGTT
>JBQCCH010000288.1:0-3307 GCA_051962375.1 Tepidisphaeraceae bacterium | reverse complement strand
GAGTGGACGCAGGCGTATGCACGCATCGACACCTATCCCTGCGCCTACCTCCCGGTGATGGCCGGCTCGGTCGACGCGTACATCGGCGGCCTTTCAAAAAACGCCAGAAAAGACATTCGTAAAAAGCTCCGCGAGTGCGGCCCGGTGCGCATCGAACGCGTCACCGAAATTGAGCCTCATCTGGATGCGATCTATGCGCTCTACGTCGACACCGTCGATCGCGCGGAACTCGCGCTCGGCCGGCAGTCGCAGGCCTTTTTTCGATTCATCACCCGGCACGAGCCCGCAGCGCATTATGTGCTCTATTGGCTCGGCGACGAATTGATTGCCTTCAATCTGCTGGTTCGGCACCGAGACCGACTGATCGACAAGTACTTTTGCATGAAGCCCGATGCGGGCCGCGCCAATAGCCTGTATTTCGTCTCGTGGATTGAAAACGTTCGGTATTGCATCGAACAAGCGATCCCTGTCTACCACGCAGGTCCCGGCGCGGAGATGGTGAAGCGGCGGCTGGGCGCGCAATTCATCCCCAGCATCACGTTGTTCCGGCACCGCAATCCGATCGTGCAGATGATATTGAAGCGCCTGCGTTCGCTCTTTGCGTACAAGTCAGACAATTGTCGCAGGGACAATCATGCAACCGCGCCCGAAGCGCCGGCGGCGAGGGGATTGGCTTCATGATCGCGTCGCCAACGCTAACCGCGCTGGATTGGGACGGTTGGCCGGCGCGGTATGCCGCGCTGCAGTCACGAATCCACAGGACGATCGATCTCACCGATCTGGCCCGCGCGAGCCGCATCTGGGCGTCGACGTCGACCGCTCAGAAGATCAAAGCACGCTTGCCGGCCGCGTCCGCGACGGCGCCGAATATCACACTGGCCGGTTCCGGTGATTTTCATCACGTGACGTTGCTGTTGCTTGAACTGGCGGCGCGGCCGGATCGCCCGCTGTCGCTGGTGATGTTCGACAATCATCCGGATTGGTTTTCACATCGGCCCCGCCACCACTGCGGCAACTGGCTCTGGTCGGCCGCCCGTCTTCCGGGCATCATCGATATCACCCTCATCGGCCCGACCGCACGTGATCTGAAGTGGTACAGCTTTTACTTCGCACCGATGAATCATTTGCGAACGGGTCGCGTGCGGCTGGTGCCGTTTAATGTTCCCACGGTGCATGTTCCGGGCCGCGGTGTTTTTCGTTTTGAAACGATCGGCGCCGATGAGAATGCGATCCCACGTGCCTTGGACCGCCTGCGCGGTCGCGACGTGTATGTCAGCATCGACAAGGATTGCCTCGGTGAACGCGAGGCCGTCACCGATTGGGACGCCGGCCGGCTTACGCTCACCCAGGTGACTGACGCGTTGACCCGGCTCACCGCTCAAAGTCGGCTGGTCGGCGCAGACATCATCGGCGACCGCTCCCCCGAACCGCTGCGCGGGCTGCTGCGCCGCATCGACGCGGGGCGTTGGCGCCGTCGGACGGCGCTGTCTGAGCGTGATGTGGCAATCAACGTGAGATCGACCGTGGCGCTTCTGCAGGCCATGGGTGTTCCCGGGGAGGCGTGCGACCTGTGATTGGTTTTTTCGAACTTGCCCTGACCGCACTCTTCGTGCTCTTGGAGACGATCGAACACTGCTTGTATCGACTGGGCAGTGGACACCGCCGCGCGTGGCTGTTTTTCGGCAGCGGGATGGCACTGAACGTCATCGGCATGGGCATCTGGCTGGTCGTCCTGCGCACAGCCACGCTCGGGCAGGTGCTGCCGCTGTTGGCGACGACCAATGTCACGGTGGCTCTGGCGGGCTACTTCTTTTTTCGGGAGAAAGTGACGCCGCGACGCTGGATCGGCATTCTGCTGATCACGGGCGGGGTGGCGCTGGTTTCTTCCGCGATCTTATGAATCCAGCACGCAAACAGTTTCCCTTCGCTCTGTTCACGTTCCTGATGGTGCTCGATGTCGGCGTGCTCATCGTAGAAAAAACGGCCAGCATTCATGCCGAGTCTACCGGGGTCGACCTGTTGCTGAGCTACCTGAGTCAACCTTGGGTCTGGCTGATTCTGCTGATCAAAGTCGCACAATTTCGAATCTGGACGGTGCTTCTCACGCGCATGGACCTGTCGCTGGCGTTTCCGCTGACCGCCTTGGCGATCCCGATCACGATGGCGGTCGCGGTGGTCGTCTTTCACGATCACCTGGGTTGGCGCGTGTGGATCGGGAGTTTATTGATCACGGCGGGCATCATCGTTGCGGGGCCTGATGAAGGTCATCCACACGACGCGCTCGCAACCTGAACCTTTGGCTGCCTGGAAGCGACTTATGCTTTTGAAACGGTCATTCATCTTCGCCCTGGCGAGCGGCTGGTTAGCGTGCGCTGGCGCCTTGGCCCAAACGGATACGGGCCTGGTCGTCGACGATTGGGACAACCAGGGCCACCTCGAATCAGACACCGGCGCCATGCTCTTTGACCAGAGCGGCTCCCGTCCAAATCTGCTTTCGCGATTTTACAGCCAGGGTCGGTTTCGGTTTGATCCGAGCATGCCGCTGAGTCCGTCCATCGGCTACGACTGGACGCATTTTTCGCTTTCCTCCGGCCTGGCCCCGCTGCCGCGGCGGTTGGATGATCTCTCATTTGCCGTGGGGTCGCCGCTCTTCGCCCAAGGCTCCTGGTTCGGCGGCGCGACGCTGGGCTTCGGTTACGCCGGCGATGAGTCCTGGGGCAGTTCCCACGGATACTACGGAAAAGCGTCGGCCTTCATCGGTGATGACCTGGGGCAGGGGCGCACGCTGCTGTTCACGTTGGGTTACGACGGGAATCGCACATTCCTTCCGGACGTGCCGCTGCCGAGCGTTGAATACGACATGAAATTTGACGACCGGCTTGAACTGGCGATCGGCCTGCCGACGTCGGCGGTGATCTGGCGGCCGGATGACCGCTGGACATTCACCGCTTCATACGATTTTCCCACGACGCTTCTCGCGGAAGCTGATTTTAAGCTCGTGCCGACGCTCACGCTACAGACGCGCTACGTGTCGGACGAGTTTGCCTTTCACACCAGCACGCTCCCCGCGGATCGCCGTCTCTTCTACAGCAGCGATCGCGTGGAACTGGGCGCCGAGTGGAAGATCCAGCCGGACCTCAACCTCTCGACCACGCTGGGATACGCCTTCGGGCAACAGTTCAGCCAAGGGTTCGATGACCGAAGCCTATCCAATCGGATGAATCTGCAGGACCGATGGTATGTCGGGGTCGCAGTCGATTTCAGCTTCTGATCGCTGCAATACCTTTCAGGCAGCCGTGGCTATTTC
>JBQCCH010000287.1:0-4716 GCA_051962375.1 Tepidisphaeraceae bacterium | reverse complement strand
AAATTCATTTTGTCGCAGTAAACGCAAAAATCAGACGAATGATGTGCGGGGTGACGCGATGGACACGGACCGAAATTTGCTACGGAACACGATATGGCTTTAGTGACGGTATATGCAGTCACGCTGATGGTGGCGGTGTTGGTGTCGGACCTGACCCGAAGAAGCGTGCTGTCGACGAGCGTGCTGTTTCTCTTTGTTGGATTGGTCCTGGCCGCGTGTCGATTTACGGAATTGGCACCGAGCCATGTGTTTGTGCAGCACGTGGCCGAGGTGGCGCTGGTCAGCACGCTGTTCACGGACGCGATGCGCATGCCGTTGAGCGAATTGCGATCGGTCTGGCACTTGCCGGGGCGGGCATTGTTCGTGGGGTTGCCGCTGACGCTATTGCTGACCGCGCTGCTGACCAAAATGCTGACGGATCTGCCGTGGCTGCAATCATTGCTGGTGGGCGCGGTGCTGTGCCCGACCGACCCGGTACTGGCAGCAGCCATCGTCGGATCGCGACGCGTGCCGGGGCGAGTGAAGCAATTGTTGAACGTGGAAAGCGGGCTCAATGACGGGCTTGCGCTGCCGTGCGTCATGCTGCTGCTGGATCGGCTGCGGTCGCACGAGACGTCTTCCTACGCGATCGCAAGCCAGCTTGCCGGCGGTGTGGTGCTGGGCGTGGTGCTGACGATGGCGATGGTGTGGACCTATCGCCGGCGGCTGTTCGGCGCCGCGATGCTCTACCGGCCGCTGTTCGCGTTCTCTTTGATGATGATGGCCTGGTCGATCGCGACCGAAGCGCACGCGAACGCGTTTCTGGCGACGTTCGCGGCGGGCGTGACGCTGGCGACGATCGCACCCAAGGCCCGCGATCACTTTCATCCGATGGGGGAGCGGCTGTCGGAACTGTTGAAATTGGCGGCATTACTGGTGTTTGGCGCACTCGTGCCGCCGGAGGCGTTTTTCCAGATCGGCTGGAAAGGGTGGTCCATCGCGGTGGGGGTGCTGCTGGTCGCACGGCCAGCAGCCATTTTGCTAGCGCTGGTTTGGAGCCCGTTGGACTGGCGCGAACGCCTGACGGCCGCATGGTTCGGCCCGCGCGGATTCGCGTCGGTGGTGTTCGGGATCCTGGTGGCAGACAGCGGCGTGCCCGGGGCGCAGCAGATGTTCGCCGTCATCGCGGTGACGGTGGCGTTGTCGATCGTGGCGCATGCGTCGACCGATGTCGTGGTCAGCGGCTGGTTCCCGCAAAGCGACGACGCGGCCGAGCCCGTCGAGTGAAGACGACGCATTGGCGATGTCAGGTCGATCAATGAGCCGAATCGCGGCTGCCGAAGAGTGTCGCAGTTGCGGCGAGCGTGCCCAGGGCGGCAAACGCCACAACGCCGCGACGGTGCTTGGCCAGCCATAGCGCGGGGCTTTCGCTCGAAGCCCGGTCATCAAACCTGCCGCGGGCGCCGTAGTCACGTTCGTCGTCCACTGGGGCATAGAGATTGTCCGGCGCATTGGGGTCCCGGGGTTCACCCGTCTGCTGCGCTTGAAACCCAGTTTGGCCGAGATAGCGATCGAGCAGGCCTGGGATGAATTTGTTTCCGGTGATCGCTTCGATGGCCGAGGCGCCGACGTCCAGATCGCGGGGGGCATGGATCGACGCCCAATGCACCGCGTCGGCCGCCACCTCCGGCTGAAAGATGGGCGGCACCGGCTGGCCCATGTGGGGCAAGCGCGAGCGAACCCATTGAAATTGCGGCGTATTCAGCGCGGGCATGTGCACCATCGACACCCGCACATGGCTGTGATCATGATCCAACTCTGTCCGCAGTGACGCCAAAAAGCCGACGATCGCATGCTTGGCGGCGCAGTAGGCGGATTGCAGCGGAATGCTGCGAAACGCCAACGCGCTGCTGACCTGCACGATCGTGCCCCGATCGCGCGGCAGCATGGAATGCAGGGCGGCCAGCGTGCCGTGGACACTGCCCAGATACGTCACTTCGGTGACGCGCCGGTATTCGTCGGCCTTCATCTGTTTGACGGGGGAGAAGACCGATGCCATGGCGTTATTCACCCAGACATCGATTGGCCCGAGTTCGCGCTCGACTTGCTCCGCCGCGGCGTTCACCGCATCGGCGTCGGCGACGTCGCAGGGCAAGATCAATGCGCGCCCGCCGAGGCGCTCCACGTCCTGCGCCGCTCCGGCAAGTCCGGCGCGGCCTCTGGCGATCAGGCCGACCGCTGCGCCGGCTTTTGCGAATCGTCTCGCCACCGCCCGGCCGACCCCTGCCGAAGCTCCGGTCACCACCACCACTTGTTTGTGTTTCATCATCGTTTTCCTAAATGAGGCGACCCCTAAACGACATAGGAGTCCGACTCGCCGCCCTTCAAACGAAGCCCATGACCGGGGCGGTTGCGGTCAGGAAACAGTTGGCCTGCGACCGGCGTCAGGACGCCGGCGAACAGCAGGGCATCACAACGCACATGGTCATGAAAATATTCAACGTGCCGCAGCGGCAGCGCTCGGCAGCCGACGTGCGCATGGATCTGCGGTGCGCAGTGGGCCGACAGGGGGATGTCAAACGCCTCGCAGAGGGCGGCGGCCTTCAGGAAACCGGTGTAGCCGCCGCATCGGGTGGCGTCGGCCTGCAGGCAATCGACAGCGCCGGCTTCGAGCATCCGGCGGAAATAGATCGGCGTATCGCCGTATTCCCCCGCGGCCACGTCCATGCCGGCCGGCAGACGGTCTCGCAACAGGCGCAGGCCGGGCAGGTCGTCGGAGGAAACGGGTTCCTCGAACCAGCTCACATTCGCCTGATCGCGAAAGCGTTCGCCGAATTGAAGGGCCTCTTTCCGTGAGTAGCCGCCGTTTGCGTCAACGAACAACGCTGCAGAATCGCCGATCGCGCGGCGGGCAATGCGCACCCGGTGCTCATCCTTTGCCGGCTCACGACCGACCTTCATTTTCACGCGACTGATGCCGTTGGCGACCCAGCCGGCGAGTTGATCGGCCAGGGTCTGGTCGTCATAGCTCGTGAATCCACCGCTCCCGTAAACCGGCACGCCGGTGCGGGCCGCGCCGAACAGATCGAGCAATGAAACGCCCAGAACGCGTGCCTTAAGGTCCCACAGCGCGATATCAATGGCAGAAACGGCCATCGCGCAGAGTCCGCGGCGATTGGCGTTGCGCAGGGCGTGATTCATCGCCTGCCAGTTCGCTTCAATGTCTGTCAGCGGTTGGCCGACGACCACGTCGGCCAGCATGTCTCGCACGATGGATGCGGCTGCCGATGGGGCATAAGTCCAGCCCAGGCCGGTGTGACCGCCGCCCTCTGCGTGAACGACGATGACGGTCGTGTGGTCCCATTGAAGGGTGCCGTCCGACTCCAGTCGATCCGTCGGCACGCGAAAGGAGGTAGCGGTGAGCGAGCGAATGGTTTCCGCCGGTTTCACTTTCGATCGTAGACGCAGCCATCGGGAGGCCGCCATGCGAAAGCGGAAGTGGGCAAGAAAAATGAAGTCCAAATGTTATTTCATTGGATGTGGGCATCGGTTGGGTCCTAGCCTCTTGAATCTTCGTCACACGCGGGCGAGTTCGCGATGGTCGCTGTGCCGATGTGCCGATTGTCGTCGCCAGTCTTTTTTGTCGCCGTCAAAGCCGTGTTGACGAGCGAGTCGTCCTCTTACCTCGAAGGAGTAAATGATGTTGCAACAATCGAAATATAGTCGTTTGTTGATCCAGGGGCGTCATTGGGCGGTCGTTGCGGCCGTTGCGTTCGCGATGGCGGCCCCGGCGTGGGCGGCCGACGCGAGCGACAACGCCAAGCAGGCGGTCGATCAGGCGGGGCGGGCAGTGAACAACGCCGGCGAAGCCATCGGCCAAGCGACGGAGAAGGCCGTCGATAAGGCGCAACATTCCGCCGAAGCGGCCGGAGCCGGCAACCCGACCGCCAGCAACCCCGCTCCTGATGCGAAAGACATCGATGAGATGATGGGTGACCTGACAAATGCCGCCCTGACTAAGGACGGCATGAATAAAGTGGTCGACTACTTCGTCGACGCGGATCGAAACCGCATCTCGGCCGATCTGGATAAGCAGAATCAGGACGACTTCGGGCCGAAGCTGGACGGCCGCATCGATCAGATTCAAAAGGCTTGGAAAGCGAAATATGGCCACGAATTTGATCTGGATCACGCGCAGCAGGTGTTCACCGAGCAGTTCTCGACCGTGCGTCAGGGCAAAATCGGTTCGGACGCGGACCTGCAAGCGGACGTGATGAAAAATTCCGGGTCAGCCGCAGCCCCGGGCGCGGAGAAGGCGAACGGGAATACCAGCGGAGACGAGAATCTTGAGCAGGGCCGGGGCATTGCCGTGGTGACGGTGAAGGCTTCCCACGGCGCGCCGGAGCTGAAGGTGCCGCTCATTCATGAGCTGCCCGACTCATGGAAAGTAAACGTGCCCGACACGATGACGGGCACGAAGCTGCGGCAAAACCTGTTGGATCATCTGACGAAGTGCGGCGAGATGTCGGACCAATGGCCCACGGAGGAAATTGAGGCTTATCGCGCCATCGCACACCACGTCCTGATGGCGGTGCTGGATCAGCCGGTGCAATAACCACGGTGCAATCAACGTGGAGATGACTAACCGAGGCGGCGGACACGGAAGCGTGCCCGCCGCCCTTTCGCATATCACGAATGGTCGGCCGCCAGGTCGCGGTCGAGCGCGGCGCCGTCGAA
>JBQCCH010000286.1:0-2748 GCA_051962375.1 Tepidisphaeraceae bacterium | reverse complement strand
TTCGGCTGCTCGCTGAACGGGGGGACCGGGCTGGTCCAGGCGTGCGGCTCCCCGGCGTTGACGATGACCTGCGGCACGCCCCCGGCGTAGGCGAGCGTGATCCCGATCCGCAGCGTCAGCGCCTGCTTCGCCTGGGCGGCCGTGAGGTTGAAGCGGATCTTCTGCGAGCCATTGATCTCCTTGAACTGCGCCAGCGGCCAGTCCGAATCCTTGGATTGGCCGACGATGAAATCGCGCTCCGTCCACGGGGCCATCCGCGAATCCGACGGATGCATGTCGTGAATCTTGTCGGCATTGAGGAACCCTTCGGGCGTGCCGTCCCATCGGCCGATGCGGAAGACCGCCGGCGGCTCATGGCGCGTCGCCGTGATGTCGCCCCGCGTGGTCTGGCCCGGCGACACCGTCACCTGCCGCGTGCCGACCGCGAGCTCATTCTGGTACAGCGTCTCGGTATACGTGCCCGGCTTCACGCCGACGATCTTGAACTGGCCCGAACCGTCCGGCCGACCCCAGTACTCGGCGGCGGCACTGCTCAGGCCGATCGTCCGCGGCAAGTCGTCGGCCACCGGACCCGCTTCCCCGGCGACCGCGCCGCGACCGCTGGCCGGCACATACCCTTTCATTCCGACTTCGGCCAAAAACGAATCGTCCAGCGGGCCGGGCTTGTCGCCTGCCGTAAACTGCTGCGCGTACGGCCCGTGCAGCCCCGGGCGGAACGGCTCCGTCTGCGTGTGGCCGGAATACATGTAGATGTACATCTCCGTCGCCCCGCCGGTGGTTTGGTATTCAATATCCCGGAAAAACGGCCCGCCCGAGGCGGTCTCGCGATTGCCGGTGTTCACGAACACGCCGATCCCCGGGCCGGTGGCGCCGTGAACCAGGTCATCGATGAAGGGCGTCGCCGCGTAGAACTTTGAGTGCGTGTGGCCGTTCGATTTTTCGACGAACACGTCCTTCCCCTCAACGCCAGCGTCGGTGTCGGAATTGTTCGATTCGATCGGCACGTTGGGCAGCGCTTTTCGATCGAGATACACCAGAAACCGCATCTCGCCCGGGTGGGGCAGCTTGTCGGCATAGGTGCCCATGAAGATCGCGTCGACGCCCTTTTTCGCGACGTAATACTGCGTCACGCCCAGGCCGGCGTCATCGACGATGATCTTGATCCAGTTCCCCGCCGGATCGCCGGTGGCGGTGATTTTGGAATCTTTGCCGAGCCCGCTGGCGTAGTGCGAATTGCGATTGGTGATCTTGTACGGCGCCTCGGCCTCGATGCCATCGTAGGTCATCGACGTGATGTCGCCATTCACGCGCGACACCGTGAAGGTCGTATGCGCCCCCGTGGTGACGATGTAGCTGTCCTTCGTCGTTCGAAGATCGAAGCGATTGCCGCGCGGCTGCGCGTTGACGATCGGCCGCCGGTTGGGCAGAGCGTCGGCAAAAATCTCGGTGCTCGCCGGCGCTTGCGCATGCGCCCCGACAATGCCTTGGATCTTGACTGCAGGAATGTCGGACTTCGCAGCCGCCGGAAGCTCAATCTGCAACCCCGCGTCGGTCTGCGTGAACTTCAGTGGCGCTCCCGAACTCAGCAGCGTGACAGCCGAAACCTTTCCTTTTTCCGGCGTGAGCGCCTTGAGCAGCGTCGCGTCGCCGGGCCGGCCGATGAAGGTGGCGTAGAGCGCGTCTCCCTTGGTGGTGTAGCGGGCTGAGCCGTCGGAGAATTGCGACCAGGGACGCGTGCCGTAAATCGCTTCGCCGTTGGTCGACAGCCACTTGCCGATCGCCAGCAGCAACTGCTGTTGCTCGGGCGGGATCGTGCCGTCCGCTTTGGGAGAGAGGTTCAGCAGCAGCGTGCCGTTTTTGCTGACGCAATCGACCAGCAGCCGAATGATGCGATCCGGCGTGGTGGTCATCGGATCGGTCGTATAGCCGAACCGCCGCAGCACCGGCTCGTCGACTTCCCAGACAAAATCCGTGGCCGACTTCGGTTCGCGGCTGGACCGCTCAAAATCCATGATCGACCCGCTCAGGCACGCCGGCCCGTCGGGCGAGTCAAAGCCCTTGGTGCTGAGCGACACCTGCTTGTTCCACGCGTCCGCCCGATCGTAGTAATAGGCGGCCACCTTCAGCTTGAGCGGATCAAGCACCCGCGGATTCACGCCGTTGTCAAACCAGAGGATGTCCGGCTGATACTTGTCGATGAGCTCGAAGTTTTCGGCGACCCAGCCTTGGAGAAACCGGGTCAGCGCCGCCTCGCTCCGGTCGGCGACGCCGTAAAAACCGGCCCACTTCGGGTCGGCCAGATCCGTGGCCAGCCCTTTCGTCGGGGTGATGAAGTTGAAATGCTCCATCCCATGGTGCGACACGCCGAACTTCAGCCCCTGCTTCCGCACCGCCGCGGCCAAGTCGCCGATGAGGTCGCGCTTCGGGCCCATCTGCTTGGCGTTCCAGGGATTGACCTGGCTGTCCCACAGCGCGAACCCGTCATGATGCTCGGCCGTGGGGATGACGTATTTCGCACCCGATTGCTTGAACAAGCTCGCCCAGGCGTCCGGATCGAATTGCTCGGCCGTGAACAGCGGGATGAAATCCTTGTAGCCGAAGCGATCGGGCGGGCCGTAGTGCTCGGTGTGCCATTGGGTAATGCCCGGATTGCCGTACATGTGCTTTTCGTACCACTCGCTCCCGTGGGCGGGGACGGCATACAGGCCCCAGTGCATCATGAGCCCGAACTTGGCGTCGCGAAACCAC
>JBQCCH010000285.1:0-14888 GCA_051962375.1 Tepidisphaeraceae bacterium | reverse complement strand
CGCGTTCGCACCTCAAGCATTCGTGGCTGCATCCATGACCTCGATCGATAAAACATCCAGTTCGCGACCGCGGACGACCGTCGTCGATGCCGCGTGGCACACCCCGCATCGCAGTGCCCGCATGCTTTGGGCCGGCCGCTCGCATTCGCAGGTGTTGCAATACAGCGTGACCGGCACGACGCGGATTTCCAGCTCCGCCCCTTGCACGCCCGCTTCCGCGCCGCGGGCAATCCGCCACGCCGAAGCCAGCGCCGCCGGATCAACCCCGCTGAGCTCGCCCACTTCCACGACAACGTGCCGCGCGCCGTCGGCGCCCGAGTCGATCAGCGTTTCGAGCACGATGTCGATGAGATTGTTCGCGATCGATTGCTCGTGCATGCCGCGGCCGGGACAGGCTCGCCGATAGACATCGGGCCGGCTTCGCTTTATACACCAATGCCGCGCGAACGCGCACGAAATTGTCCTGATGAATGGTCCTTCCGATTGGCTTTTCTGGCAGGTGATCGATTCGGCCTTTCCGATCGGCGGCTTTGCCCATTCCGGCGGGCTGGAGGCGGCCGTCCAACTCGGCTACGTCCAGGATTCGGCCGCGTTGGGCGAGTTCGTGCACACGAACCTCGATCAAGCCGCCCAGTTTTCCGCACCGTTTGTCGCCGCCGTCTTGCGATCGCCGGTGGATTACCCGGGCCTCAACGAGCGGTACGATACGCTCCTGATCAACGACCCCGCCAACCGCGCCAGCCGGGCGCTGGGCGCGGCGGTGCTCGCCGCCGGCGAAACGATCGCCGCCCACGGGTCTGTTGCCGCCGCTCGCGCCGCGCTGCGGGCATCGCGAACGTACGTGCATTTCCCCATAGCGTTCGGCCTGCTCGCGGATGCGGTGGGGCTCGATGAAAGCGCCGGCGTCGACGCGTTTCTGTTCCTGCAAGCGCGATCGCTCTTTTCATCGGCGGTGCGGCTCGGGGTCATCGGGCCGATGGAATCGCAGCGCATGCTGGCGGCCGTCGGGCGCGCGGCCGAACGCTGGCGCGACCTCGCCCGCCGCACCACGCCCGATTCCGCCGCGCAGACCGCCCCGCTGCTCGACATTTTGCAAAGCCTGCACGAGCGGCTGTATTCGCGGCTGTTCAACAGCTAGCGCGGGCGGACGGGGTCCTCACCCTTCGTCGTTCGCACGAAGCGAGGCCAGCACGCTCAGGTCTTCGAGCGTGGTGGTGTCGCCCTTCACTTCGCCGCCGCCGGCGACTTCTTTCAGCAGCCGCCGCATGATCTTGCCGCTGCGCGTTTTCGGCAGCGCTTCGGTGAACCGAATCTGATCCGGCGCCGCCAAGGCCCCGATTTGCTTGCGGACGACTTGCACGAGCGCTTTTTTCAGATCGTCGCTCGGCTGCTGTCCGGTGCGCAGCGTCACAAACGCCGCGACGGCCTGGCCCTTCATTTCGTGAGGAATGCCCACGACGGCCGCCTCCGCGACGGATTCGTGGCTCACCAGCGCCGATTCGATCTCGGCCGTCCCCAGTCGGTGCCCGCTGACGTTCAGCACGTCGTCGATGCGGCCCATGATCCAGAAATAGCCGTCATTGTCGCGCCGCGCCCCGTCGCCCGTGAAATACATGCCGGGCACTTCGCTCCAGTACTGCTTCTGGTAGCGCTCCGGGTCGTTGAAGATCCCCCGCAGCATGGCCGGCCACGGCTTGCGGATGACCAGCAGCCCGCCCTGGTTCGGCCCCAGCTCTTTGCCGGAGTGATCGACGATCGCCGCATCCACACCGAAAAACGGCAGCGTCGCCGTGCCCGGCTTCAGGGGCGTGGCGCCGGGGAGCGGCGTGATCATGTGCATGCCCGTTTCGGTCTGCCACCACGTGTCCATGATCGGGCATTTTTCGTGTCCGACCACCGTGTGGTACCACATCCAGGCCTCGGGATTGATCGGCTCGCCGACCGTGCCCAGGATGCGCAGGCTCGACAGATCGTGCTTGTCCACCAGTTCCCGCCCGGCCCGCATGAAGGCGCGGATTGCCGTCGGGGCCGTGTAGAAAATCGTCGGCTTGTGCCGCTCGACCATCGCCCAGAATCGGCCGAAGTCCGGATAATTCGGGGCGCCTTCGTACACCATTGAGGTCGTGCCCGTCAGCAGCGGGCCGTAGACCATATAGCTGTGCCCCGTGATCCAACCGACGTCGGCGGTGCACCAATAGATGTCGTTGTCGTGGATGTCGAAGGTGTATCGGGTCGTCAGGTAAGTGCCGACCATGTAGCCGGCCGTGGTGTGCAGGATGCCTTTGGGCTTGCCCGTGCTGCCGCTGGTGTAGAGCACGAACAGCGGGTCTTCACTCTCCATCGGCTCGGCGGGGCACTCGGCGGATTGGCCCTGCGTGATCTCATGCCACCACACATCGCGGCCGGCCGTCATTGAAACTGCCTCGCCGGTGCGTTTCAGGACGATCACCTTCTTCACGCGGTCCGTTTTTTCCAACGCCGCGTCCACATTCTTCTTCAGCGGCACCACCGCCCCGCGCCGGTAGCCGCCGTCCGCGGTGATGATCAGGTCGCTCTTGGCATCTTCCACGCGGTCGCTGATCGCCTGGCTGGAAAAGCCGCCGAAGATCACGCTGTGCACCGCGCCGATCCGCGCGCACGCCAGCATGGCGATGATCGCCTCGGGGACCAGGGGCATATAGATCGTGACGCGGTCCCCTTTTTTCACGCCCTGCGCCTTCAGTGCGTTGGCAAACTGCCCCACCAGGTCGGTCAGCTCGCGATAGCTGATCTTGCGGACTTCGCCCCCTTGGCCGGGCGCGGTTTCGAGTTCGCCTTCAAACAAGATCGCCGTCTTGTCCCCCAGGCCCCGGCGGACGTTCCGATCCAGGCAATTCTCGGCGATGTTGGTCGTGGCGCCGACAAACCATTTGGCGTTCGGCGCTTGCCAATCGAGCACTTTCGTCCACGGCTTCTTCCACTCCAAATCCTTCGCGACCTTCGGCCAGAAGGTTTCGGGCGAATCCACCGATTCGCGCCAGAGCGTGCGGTATTCTTCCATCGAGTGAACGTGCGCCCGCTTCGAAACGTCCGCGCTCGGCGGAAAGAGCCGATTTTCCTGCTGGGTGGATTCGATCGCCTGGTCTGCCATGAATTCTCCTCAAACGTGACAATGCTTCGCCGGGGGGAGTATAACGTCAGCCGCGTTCATTTCAGCCGCCGGCACGCGAAATTCGGGAGGCCTCATGTCTTACAACGCCCGCCTCGGGCTCGTTTTCTTCGCCGTCTACGCCCTGATCTACGGCGGCTTTGTCGCCATCTGCACGTTTCGGTACGACCTGATGGGCACCATCATCTTCGCGGGATTAAATCTCGCGATCGTCTACGGCATGGGGCTGATCTTCCTGGCCGTGCTGATGGCGGTCGTTTACATGCTCCTGTGCAAACCGGCCGACGACGCACGCACGCACTGAGCTTGCCCCGATTCCGTCTCGTGCCCCCATTCGGCTTGCGAATTCTTTCGGCCCCTTCTTTATGCCCAACCACACATCGATCACCGCCATCGTCATCTTCCTGGCCTTTGTCGGCTTCACGCTGGGGCTGAGCTTTTACCTCGGCCGCCGAGCCAAGACCGCCGGCGGATATTTCGCCGCCCATGGGGAGATCGGCTGGTTCGTGAACGGGGTCGCCTTCGCGGGCGATTACCTGTCGGCCGCCTCGGTCCTCGGCATCTGCGGGATGATCGCCTTTTACGGGTATGACGGGTTTCTCTACTCGATCGGCTTCCTCGCCGGGTGGGTGGTGGCGCTGTTCGTGATCGCCGAGCCGATCAAGCGACTGGGCAAATACACCTTCGCCGATGCCCTGGACAGCAAGTTCAACAGCCCCGGCATCCGCCTGGCGGCTGCGTTCAGCACGCTGGTCGTCTCGATCTTCTACCTCATCCCGCAAATGGTCGGCGCCGGCTCACTGCTCAAAGCCCTGCTCAGCCTGCCGGCCCACAACTGGCACGGGATCGACCTGAACCACTCGCTCGGCGTCTTCGTCGTCGGCGGCGTCGTCATCCTCATCGTCACCACCGCCGGCATGGTCAGCACAACCTGGGTGCAGTTTCTGAAGGGGTCGATGCTGGTGGTGTTTTGCGCGGTACTCGTGGTGGCGATCCTGAACCGGGGGATCGTCGTCAATGTGCCGTCCATCACGTCGCCGACGGCGCCCCCGGCGACAGCCGTGCGGGAGTTGCCCGGCAACGCGACCGCGACCGGCCCGCTGGGCCCCGCATCATTCGTGTCGACCTTGCACGACACATCGATCGCATCCTGGCCGAAGGGAACGCCCGCCGGTGTGACGGGCCTGGCGAAGCAAGGGAGCGAATTCCTGCTCCCGGGCGGCTATTTCAAAGGCATTCGCGGCAAGACCGTCGAGGGCAAGCTCGATTTCATCTCCCTGATGCTCGCCCTCTTCTGCGGCACGGCATCGTTGCCGCACATTTTGATACGCTATTACACCGTGAAGGACGCCGCCGCCGCTCGGAAATCCACCGTGGTGGGCATTGCCGCCATCGGGTTCTTTTACATGCTGACGCTTTACATCGGCCTCGGTGCGATGGTCAGCGGCGCCATGAACCCGAACGACAGCAACATGGCCGCCCCGCTTTTGGCGCGGACCTTCGGGGAGTTGCCGTTCGCGCTGATCACGGCGATCGCCTTCACGACGGTGCTCGGCACGGTGTCGGGCCTGATCCTGGCGTCGGCGGGGGCCGTGGCGCACGACATCATGGGCGTGTTCGCACGCGAGAAGCTGACCGGCGGCCAACAGGTGAAGGTCGCCAAGATCGCCAGCGTGGCCGTCGGGTGCGTGGCCATCCTCCTGGGGGTGCTTTTCAAGGATTTGAACGTCGGCTTCCTCGTCGGCTGGGCGTTCAACGTCGCCGCCAGCGCGAATTTGCCGGCCATCGTCATGCTGCTGTTCTGGCGCCGCACCACCAAGCAGGGAATGATCGCCAGCATCCTGGTCGGTTCGATCAGTTCCCTGACCTGGCTGCTGCTGACGAAGGAAGCCTTCCAAAACGTGTACGGCCTGAAAGACAGCACCGGTTTCGCCCCGTTCAGCCAGCCCGGATTGGTGACGATTCCACTGGCCTTCGTGGTGCTGGTGCTGGTATCGCTGGTGACGCGCCGCCAACCCGCAGCCGCCCCGGCAATGGCCGCCTGAGCGACGGTAAATCGACCGCAGTTAAGTGCTTGGCGTCATTCTTCGAACGCCGCCTGACGGGTTATCGGACGTTTGGTATACTCTTGCGCCGCCCGACCGTCGTTCGGTCGCTGGCGGCGATGCCCCTGCGTGGTCATTGGGCGCACCCGGACCACTTTCCCAGATGCGGCTAACGCCGGCCTCCCCGCTGACCGATAAGGCACATGCCGGGACTATCCCTGACGCGTCATTCGGTCGCGTGGAGAGATGGCCGGGTTGTAACGGTTATGCCGGGTCGATATCTATGTCCCAAGCAACGATGAGCCTTACCGCTTTAAAATCGCCGGCCGAGCTGGCCCCCACGGACGCCTCGGGCGAACACGAAACCGTCATCCGCCCCAAACGCGGGTGGATCGGCATCGATTGGCCCGAACTGGTGAGCCACCGCGAGCTGCTCTATTTCCTCACCTGGCGCGACGTCAAGGTGAAATACAAGCAGGCGATCTTCGGCTCCGCCTGGGCGATCGTCGTCCCGCTGGTGAGCGTGATCATCTATTCGGTCGTCGGCATCGCCGCCGGGTTCGCCAGCCGCACGATGAACGGCGTCCCCTACCCCGTCTACATCTATGCCGCCCTGCTCCCGTGGCAATTCCTGCAGACCGCCATCAACGGCGGGGGCATGTCCCTGGTCAACAACCAGGCCCTGCTCAGCAAAATCTACATGCCGCGCCTGTTCATCCCCACCAGCATGATCGGCTCGGCGATGGTGGACATGTTCATGTCCTCGATCGTGTTCGTGGGCATGCTCGGGTTCTTCTACCTGAAGACGCACGGCAACTTTCACCCGGACTGGCACGTCATCTTCATTCCCCCGCTGCTCGTGGTGCTGACCATCTCAGCAATGGGGACGGCCTACTTCCTGTCGGCCCTGACGGTGATGTTCCGGGACCTGAAATTCATCATCCCGTTCATCGTGCAGCTTGGCATCTGGCTGACCGCCGTGGTGTATCCGCAGACGATCTTCACGGTTCCGATGACCGACCCGACCACGCACCAGGTCATCCGCGACGCGGCCGGGCAGGCGATCCTGAAGCACGACTTCCGTCCGTGGCTGGCGATCAACCCCTATGCCGGCATCATCCAGGCGTTCCGCTGGGCGATCACCGGCGAGCCGCTGCAGGTGCTGCAGTTGACGACCTCCTGCATCTACGCCGTCATTCTTCTCGTGGCCGGGCTGTTTTACTTCAAACGCGTCGAACGGCGCTTCGCCGATATCGCATAAGGCGCGTCGCGCCGGATTGAGCGTTCGCAGATTCGCACAGGCATCGGGCCACCGTTTCAGGGCCTTTTTTATGTCCAAACCCGCCATCAGCGTCGAAAACATCAGCAAGGCCTACCGCATCGGCCTGGAGAAGCCGGATTCGTTCCGGAGCGTCGCCACCGACTTCCTCCGCAACCCGCTGCAACGCCTGCGCCGCCTCAATGAAGATTTCGGCACCGAAGCCGACACCTTCTGGGCGCTCAACGACGTCTCGTTCGACGTCCAGCGCGGCGAAGTGCTGGGCCTGATCGGCCGCAACGGCGCGGGCAAGTCCACGCTGCTGAAGGTCCTGTCGCGCATCGTCGAGCCCACCAAGGGCCGGGCCGTGTTGCGCGGGCGCGTCAGCTCCCTGCTCGAAGTCGGCACCGGCTTTCACCCGGAACTCACCGGCCGCGAAAACATCTACCTCAATGGCGCGATCCTCGGGATGCGCCGGGCCGAAATTAAGCGCAAATTCGACCAGATCGTCGAGTTCAGCGAGGTCGGCAAGTTCCTCGACACGCAAGTGAAGCGCTACAGCTCCGGCATGTACGTGCGGCTGGCGTTCAGCGTGGCGGCCCACCTTGATCCGGAGATCATGATCGTCGACGAAGTGCTCGCCGTCGGCGACCAGGCGTTCCAGCAGAAGTGCCTCGGCAAGATGAACGACGTCGTCCGCCAGGGACGCACCATCGTGTTCGTCAGCCACTCCATGGATGCGATTGCCTCCCTCTGCCAAACCGTCATCCACATGAAAAAGGGCCGCCCCAGTGCGAAGCTCACCATGGAGGAAGGCGTCCGCTCGTATCTGGACGAAGCCAGCGCCAGCGACAACCTGCCCCTGGCCCAGAAGCCGCGGTCTCAGAAAGAGCCGCACGCCCCGATCTTCCATGATCTTCGCATCTCGACCGATTCGGGCGAAAGCGTCACCGTGCCGGCCGGCAATCGGGTGGCGTTTGATGTGACGATGAAAAACTTCGCCGACATTCCGGGCAATCTGACGCTCGGCATCGGCCTGTCCAACTCGCGCGGGCAGCGGGTGGCGCTATTCCATACGGAATACCACAAGGGCATGACGTTCCGCGGCGCCGACGAAATGACGATCCGGTGCGAAGTCCCGTCATTGCCGCTGGCGCCCAACAGCTATTCGATCGACCTGGTGCTCGCCGACGGCTACACGATCATCGAGCGTGTCGAACGCGCGGCCGCCATCGAAGTCATCTTCAATGACATGCTCGGCACGGGCAAGTTGCCGAACGGCAAGCAGTCGACCGTCATCCTGCCGTGCGCGTGGACGAACTAAACAAGCCGGTGACCGCCAAACGATGATCGCGTTCGCTTCATTCGTTGGCGCTTTTGCCGCATCGCGATGCCGCCGACCGTTTCCATCATCGTTCCCACGCACAATCGCGCCGAGCTGCTGATGCAGACGCTGGCGTCGGTGCGGGCGCAAACGCGCGGCGATTTTGAATGCCTCATCGTCGATGACCATTCCACCGACGACACCCAGGAACGCCTCAAGCCGCTGTTGCGGGACGATCCGCGATTTTCCGTGCTGCCCTCACCGCGCCGCGGCGCACAAGCCGCCCGAAATGTCGGCATCGAAGCGGCACGCGGCAAGTATGTCATGCTGCTCGACAGCGATGACCTGCTCGCCGGCTTTTGCATCGAGCAGCGCGTCCCGGTCATGGAAGCCGATCCGACGCTGGATTTTGCCGTCTTCCCGTGCGAATGCTTCCGCAAAACGCCCGGCGACACGCGGCTGCTCTGGAACGTCCCGACGAACGAGAGCGATCTCGACCGCTTCCTGAAACTCGATGTCCCCTGGCAGACGACGTCGCCCCTGTGGCGGCGCGACGCGATCATGGGCCTGCTCCCCTGGCCGGAAGACGTGCCGGTCGGGCAGGATTGGGAATTCCACATCCGCGCCTTGCTTAAAGACCTCCGCTACACCCGCCACGGCCGCCCGGACCATTACTGGCGGATGGCTGAATCGGAGCGGGAATCGATCGGCAAGCAGACAATGAAGCCCGAGATGCTCCTGGGCCGGCTGAAGACCAATGAGCAGGTGCTCGCGCATGTCAAAGCCGCGGGCAAGCTGAAGGCGCCCGCCCGTGATGCGTTCGCCGGGATGTTTTTCCAATCGGCCGAGCGGCTCGGCACGCGCGTGTCCTGGCGGGAGGGCCTTCGCACCTGGGCCCGGGCGCGGGAGCTTGATCTGATCAACGACAAGCAATTCAAGCAGGGCCGCACCTATTTCTGGCTGTACCGGTTCAAGCGGCTTCGCACCCGGTATCGCTCGCACCTCGAACGCGTCTGGCCGGCGGCGTTTTTTGCGCGCAAATCGTCCACGTATCTGAACGCGCCGGTCGAGGCCCCGACGGAGATCGCGGCATGAGCACGCCCGCCCTCTCCGTCGTCATGAGCGCTTACAACGCCCAGCGCTACCTGCACCAGGCGATCGATTCGATCCTGGCCCAGACGTTCGGCGACTTTGAATTCATCATCATCGACGACGGCTCCACCGACGGCACGCTCGCGATCCTGCGCGACTACGAACAGCGCGACGGCCGCCTCCGCGTCATCAGCCGGCCGAACAAGGGATTGACCGTCTCGCTCAACGAAGGGCTCGCCGCCGCCCGCGCGCCGCTCGTCGCCCGCATGGACGCCGACGACATCGCCCGGCCCGAGCGATTCGCCCGGCAAGTCGCATTCCTGGCGGCCCATCCCGAGGTGGTGTTGCTCGGGGCATCGGTCGAATTGATCGATCCGTTCGGCGTCCACATCGGCGACGTGAACTACCCGCAATCGCATTCCGAGATCGACGCCCGACTGCTTCAGGGCGAAGGGGGCGTCGTCCCCCATCCGGCCGCGGTTTATCGTGCCGAAAGCGTCCGCGCTTTGGGCGGCTACCGGACCGAGTACAACAACAGCGAAGACCTGGACCTGTGGCTCCGCCTCGCGGAAATCGGGCGCGTCGCGAACCTGCCGGAGATCCTGTTGCAATACCGGCGCGATCTGGGAAGCGTCAGTCATACGAAGCGCGACAACCAGCTTCGGCTGAAATCCCAGATTCTGGGCGACGCCTACGCGCGCCGGGGCCTGACGCCGCCGGCGGAGTGGAAGTTTGATACCTGGATGCCGAAGCCGCACGACGTGCAGCTCAAGGAATGGGGCTGGCGCGCCCTGAAGGTCGGCCGCGCCGATGCCGCCCGCGGGCACGCGAAATCATTGCTCAAACTCAAGCCGTTTTCCGCCGACAGCTGGCGGCTGGCGTATTGCGCCTGGAGGGGCCGATGACTGCGGTTTCCGTTCTGATGGCCGTCTACAACGGGCAGGAATACCTCGCCGAAGCGATCGATTCGATTCTGTCGCAGACGTTCGGCGACTTTGAATTCATCATCGTCGACGATGGTTCCACCGACGCTTCGCCGGCGATGCTCAAGGAGTATGCCGCCCGCGATCGGCGGATTCGGCTCATCGAACAAAAGAACAGCGGCCTGACCGCATCGCTCAACAAGGCGGCGAAGCTCGCCACGGGCCGCTACCTCGCGCGGATGGATCCGGATGACATCGCCCTGCCGCAGCGGTTCGAAAAGCAGGTGGCCTATCTGGATGCCCATCCTGAGATCACGCTGCTGGGCACGCGGGTCATCCTGATCGACCCGTACGGCACGGAATACCAGCGGCCGATGCACGCGCTGACGCACGAAGAGATCGACCAGCGCCTGCTCGCCGGCGAAGGATGGGCGATCGTTCACCCGGTGGCGATGCTTCGCCGCGAGGCGTTCGAACGCGTGAAGGGGTATGACGAGCGGTATCGCACCAGTCAGGATTTCGATCTCTGGCTCCGCATGGCTGAAACGGGTCGGCTGGCGAATCTGGAGGAGCCGCTGCTGAAGTATCGCCAGCATTTGCAGAGCGCGAACTTCGCCAAGGCGGAGCAGCAGAAGAAGCTGAAGCTGCAGATCATGGCCGAGGCGTACGCGCGCCGCGGCCTGCCGCCGCTCGACGCCGCCGCCCTTCCCGCGGCCCCCACGACCGATCCGTTTGAAATCCGCAAGCGCTGGGGCTGGGCCGCCATCCGTGAAAAACGCTTCGACGTCGCCCGCAAACACGCCTACGCGAACCTGAAGCTGCATCCGTTGAACGCCAATGCCTGGAAACTGCTGTTTTGTTCGGTGCGCGGGTATTGACCGATATGCCCAAAGTCAGCGTCATTCTCCCGGCCTACAACAGCGAGCGCTACATCGGCGCCGCCGTGCAAAGCATCCTGGACCAGACGTTCGGTGATTTCGAATTCATCATCGTCAATGACGGTTCGACCGATGGCACGGAAGCGATCCTGCGGAAGTTCGCCGGGCGAGACTCGCGCATCAAGCTCATCAGCCGACCGAACACCGGCTACGTGCGGGCGCTCAACGAAGCGGCCGAGCACGCGAGCGGAACTTACGTCGCGCGCATGGACGGCGATGACATTGCCCTGCCAGAACGTTTTGCCAGGCAGGTGGCGTATCTGGACGCTCACCCTGAGGCAGTGATCGTTGGCACATCGTATGACCTGATCGACCATCGCGGGCGCCGGCTGCGAACGCAGCACCAGCCGACCGATGACGCCGCCCTGCAGCGAGACTGCCTGGCCGGCACCACGCCGCTATGCCACCCGACGACGATGTTCCGCCGATCCAGCTTCGAACAGGCCGGCCGGTATGATGAAGCGTTTTACCCGGCGGAAGACCTGAACCTCTGGTTGCGGCTTGGCGAGATCGGGCAACTCGCGTGCTTGCCGGACGTGCTTTTGCGTTATCGGCTGCATGCGGGAAGTGTGAGCGAAACCAAGCAAACGCAACAGGTTGCGGCGGCCCGGCGGGCCTGCGAAGCGGCTGGGGCGCGCCGGGGCGTGTCCATTGATTTCAAAGCCGGCGCCGGCTGGCGCGAAATAGGTAAAAGCGCCCGGCTCAATCAGACGATGAAATATGGCTGGTGGGCCTTCGAGAGCGGCGAACGCGCGACCGCCCACGCGTATGGGTGGTCGGCCGTCCGACAATGCCCGTGGTCCGCCAAAGCCTGGCGGTTGTTGCTGATTAGTTATGTGCGACGCCCCGGCGGCGTCTAATATTGGGAACAAAGGCTGTTCTCAATTCGCAAGGGGGTGGGTTATGCCAAGCGTGTCTGTTGTCATGCCTGTATTTAATGCTGGCGCATTCTTGCCCGAGACGGTGGCAAGTGTGCTCGGGCAGACTTGGACCGATTTCGAATTCATCATCATCGACGACGGATCCACCGACGGCAGCGGCGCGCGCTTGCGGGCGTTGGCCGAGTCGGATCGGCGGATTCGGCTGGTGTCGCGCCCGAATCGCGGATTCGTCGCGTCATTGACCGAAGCGTTGGGGATGGCCCAGGCGCCGCTGATCGCGCGCATGGACGCCGACGACATCGCCCGGCCGGATCGCCTGGCGAAGCAGGTGGCCTTCATGCAGGCGCATCCGGAAGTCGTGGTGCTGGGCGGCGCGTACGACCTGATCGACGCCCGCGGCCGCCGCCTGCGCACGATGCACCAGCCGACCGATCACGCCACGCTCCTGCGCCACTGCCTGGCCGGCACGACGCCGTTGTGTCATCCGCTGACGATGATCCGGCGCGATGCGCTCGATCGCGTGGGCGGGTACGATCCGGCAACGTTTCCGGCCGAGGACCTGGACCTTTGGCTGCGCCTGGCGGAGGTGGGCCGACTCGCCTGCCTGCCGGACGTGCTGCTGTCCTATCGCCTCCATGCCGGGAGCATCAGCGAAACCAAGCAGGCCAAGCAAATCGAAGCTTTGCGCTCTGTCTGCACGCGGGCGGCCGAGCGGTTGAATCAACCCGTCCAATTTGCCGCCGACGCCGGGTGGCGCGCCGGTAGCACCCAAGGCGCCTACGAGCAGCATCTGAAATATGGCTGGTGGGCGTTCAAGAGCGGTGAACGCGCGACCGCGCGGCACTACGCTTGGCGAGCGATCCTGAAACACCCCTTCGGCTCGCGCGGCTGGCGGCTGTTCGCCTGCGCAACCCTCAAACCACCGCGAGCGCCGGCCCGTCCTGGCGCGGAGTTGGCTCATGCCTGAATCGAGCCGGGCTCCATCGCATCCTCGCTTTTCCGTGATGATGGCCATCGGTCCGAGCCCGGTCGAGCTCGTTCGTTTGACCGAAGGACTGCGCGCGCTCGTGCGGCATGAGCCGGGCGTCATGCGCGTGATCCTGGTCGACGACGGCCCGCCCTCGCGCGATCTGCGCCTCGCCCTGCCGGCGATGCCGGAGTCGTGCCGCGTGGAAATCGTCAAAAGCCTGCGCGACGGTCGCGGCGAACCGCTGATGGGAGGCGGCTGCGCCGTCATGCTCAGCGGCCTGCGCGCGGCGGCCGAGTCGGATGTCGGCGACTTTCTCCTGAAGCTCGATACCGATGCCCTGGTCATCCGCCCGTTTGCCGATTCGATCGGCGCCCTGATGGCACGCGAACCGCAGGCGGGCATCATCGGCGCTTGCTCGCGCTCGCCGACGGGTGAACCTCGCAGCGACGCGCACCACCGGCGGGTGTTTAACAACGCGGGCAGTTGGCACGTTCCGCACGGTCAGCGAAAATCCGTCGGCCGCCACCACCGCTTTCCTTCCACTTGGGACGAATGGCGTTTGCTGCGGCTGATGCGTCGCGCCCGGCGCAGCGGGTGCACGATGGGCGAAAACGTCTCCGGCGGCGCATACGTCATCACCGCCGAAGCCCTGCGCCGCATGAAATCGGCCCGGCTGTTGGAGACGCCGACGCTGTGGATCAAAACCCTTGCCACCGAAGACGGCGTCATCCCGCTCTACGCGCGGATGCTCGGCCTAAAGCTTGTGGATTTCGCCGACGCGGGCGAGGTCTTCGGCGTCACCGTTCGCGGACTGCCCTGCACACTGGAAGAAATCGCCCATCGCCGGTATTCCATCATTCACAGCATCAAGAACGATCCGCGTGCGAGTGAATCGGACATTCGCCGATTTTTCGCCGAGCGGCTGAACGACGCTTGAGAATGAGAGTGATTTGAAACGCATCCTGTTGATTACGTCAGTTCTCCCCTGGCCGCTGCGGCGCAATGGCGGCGCTCAGCGCACGGCCCTGTTGCGTGACGCGCTGGCGCGCCATGGCCGGGTCGACATCCTGGCCGTGGGAGGCAGTACGCTGCGCGAATCGACGCCGGAGTTTGACCGCCAACTCGCGGAGCAAAACGTCGTCGGCTGTGTCGTTCGCCAGCCGGTGCAGGAGAAGACGCCGTGGTATTTGCCCGGCCCGCTCGGATCGGTCCGGCGCGTCGTGCGGCAATACGTGAGCCATTACGAAGCCGATCCGCAGGCATCGACACTGCTCGATCAATTGATGCAGACGAATTGCTACGAACTGGTCGTCAGCCGATACCTGCAACCGGCCATGCAGTGCGGGCTGGCGCGGTATGCGAATGTGCCGAGCGTCCTGGATTTTGACGACATCGACTGGCTAACCCTGGCCGCCCAGATCTCGGCCAAGCCTTGGGGCGGCATCACCGGCCCGCGCGCCAGCCGGCGAGTGTTGGCTGAAGTCACCGCGGTTGGCGAGCTGGCGCTGCAAAAGTTCAATGCCGTTTTCGTCACCAGCGAGGAAGACGCCCGTCAAATCCCGCGCGACAGCACGGTGCTGCCCAATATCCCCTTCACCGACCGCCCGGACGGTTGGCTTGAACCCTTGGCGCCGGCAGAACCGAGCGAAGAATTGCTGTTCGTGGGAGATTTGCAGTTCCCGCCGAACCGCGAGGGGCTCGACCGATTTTTGACGCGCGTCTGGCCCGCGGTGCGGCAACAGCGGCCGCGGGCGGTGTTGTCGATCGTCGGACGAGGGCTCGCCGACGCGGATCGGTCGCGCTGGGCGCAGGTGGCCGGCGTGAACGTCATCGGCTTTGCGCCCGATCTGCAGGAGTGCTACCGCCGCTGCGCGATGACGGTCGTGCCGATTTATTTTGGCGGCGGGACGAAGATCAAGGTGCTGGAGTCGCTCGCGTACGGGCGAATGGTGGTCACCACGCCCGAGGCGATGCGCGGCTACGCCTCGCTCGAGGCCGAGGCCGCCGTCGCGGTGGCGGGATCGGACGCCGACTTTGCCGCCCATGTCGTTCGGCTGCTGAATGACGCACCCCTGCGCGCCGCCATGGCCGGGCGCGGGCGGGCCTTGGTGGAGCAGGCGTTTTCGCCCGATCGTTTTCAACGCGTGGTCGATCAAACCCTGCAGAATTTGGAATCGACCTAGCGCCCGGCCGGGGCGACCCAAACATCAGGAATGTGCGGTCGTTTCGCGTGCGGCGGGTGCGGGGTTATCCTCTGGCCGGTGTTGGGTTGATGCGCTACTGTGGATTTTCGTCCGGGAATGCGTGAT
>JBQCCH010000284.1:0-2130 GCA_051962375.1 Tepidisphaeraceae bacterium | reverse complement strand
GTCGAACCCTTCCGCTTCGGCCTCCAACTTGTGACGCGCACGCCACCATTCATCCAATTGATCCAGGTGCTTCGCCGGTCTTTTGCCGTTTTCGTAGTCCTTGACGCGGGCGTCGCGCCGCTGTTTTTCAAGCCGATCGCTGACCCACGCGGTGGCCGGCTGCAGTTTCGCGGGCAGCTTCATGGTCGCAAGATGCTCGATCATCACGTCCAGATCGCGCAGCGGCCCCAGGCGTCGGCGGATGCGTCGCCCGGCCCGGTTCACCAGCTTGATCGACGGCCCCTGGATCAACGGCGCGACCAGGTCCAGCCCCGCCTTCAGTCGACGCGTCGCCACCCGCGCCTGGTGAATGCCCTTGGCGTCAAAACTTTCAACCGCCGCGGGCAAATGCAAGTTCAGCGATTCGATCTGCTCATCGAGATAGGTCAGTAGGCCGGTCATGCGCATTCCTTCCTGCGGCTATCCTATCCGCGGGGGCTTCGCCGTGTGTTAAATTGCGTGTATTCTTGACGGACTATGGCCAGTGAATTGCCCAAAGCGTATGACGCCGCCGCCGTCCAGACCGAAGTGGCGGCCATCTGGGAGCAGGAAAACTGCTTCCATGCCGAACCGACCGATCCCGGCGAGCCGTACAGCATCGTCATCCCCCCGCCCAACGTCACGGCCGCGCTGCACCTGGGCCATGCGCTGAACAACACGATCCAAGACATCCTCATCCGCCGCGCCCGCATGCAGGGCAAAAACGCCGTCTGGCTGCCCGGCACCGATCACGCCGGCATCGCCACGCAAACCGTCGTTGAAAAACGCGTGATGAAGGAAGAGGGAAAACGCCGCACCGATTTCCCACGTGAGGAGTTCGTCAAAAAGATTCAGGCCTGGAAGGACGAGTACGAAAAAGTCATCCTCGGCCAATTGAAGGCCATGGGCTGCAGCTGCGACTGGGAGCGCACCGCCTTCACCATGGACGAGCCGCGCGCCAAAGCCGTGCGCGAAGCCTTCTTCCAACTCTTCAAGGCCGGCCTGATCTATCGCGGCAAGCGCCTCGTCAATTGGGATCCGGTCACGCAAACCGCCCTGGCGGATGACGAAGTCGAAATGGAAGAAGTCGACGGCTTTTTCTACTACCTTCAGTACCCGCTCGAAGACGGCACCGGCCACGTCACCGTGGCCACCACGCGCCCGGAGACGATGCTCGGCGACACCGCGGTCGCCATCAACCCGACCGACCCGCGCGCCGCCGCCCTGAAGGGCAAATCCGTCCGGCTGCCGATCGTCGGACGCATCATCCCGATCGTCGAAGACGATTACGTCGTCAAACCCGTTCAGCACGGCGGCGACCCGGCCGACACCAAGGCGCAGATGGCGACCGGCTTCTTGAAAGTCACCCCCGCCCACGACCCGAACGACTACGACATCGGCCGGCGGCACAATTTGCTGGTGATCAACGTGATGGCGCCGGACGGCAGCATCAGCGACAAGCACGGCTGGGCAGATGGAATCGGCGACGCGGATTTCCTCATCGGCAAATCCCGCGAAACCGCCCGCGAAGAAGTGGTGGAATGGTTCCGCCGGCACAACCTGCTGGAAGACGTCAAGCCCTACCGCCACAGCGTCGGCCATTCCTACCGATCGCACGTGCCGATCGAACCGTACCTGAGCGACCAGTGGTATTGCCGCGTGACGGATGACCGATTGCGCGGTGCGGCGCTGCGCGCCATGAATCCGGACCAAGTTGACGCAGCAACGAGCCGCGACCGTGAGGGAGCGTCGCCGTCGTCGCTGACGTTCTATCCCGCACGCTATGCCAAGACGTATCAGACCTGGCACGAAAACATCCGCGACTGGTGCATCAGCCGGCAATTGTGGTGGGGGCATCGGATTCCGGTGTGGCGCTTCACCGATGAGGCCGGCCTGGCCGCCAAGAGCGATGAGCAGGTCACGTCACTGATGGAGCAAATCGTCCGGCTGCAGGCCGACGGGCGCATCGTCATGCAACATGCCGATCGCAAGTCCGAAGCCGCCCCGCGCGATCTGTCGACGAGCTTCATCTGCGTCCGCGAAGCAGACGACCAACCCGCGATCCAATTGCTCGAGCAACTGGGCTTCACGCAAGACCCCGACGTCCTCGAC
>JBQCCH010000283.1:0-3987 GCA_051962375.1 Tepidisphaeraceae bacterium | reverse complement strand
ATTACAACGATTGCCACGATTCGGCTGCAAAGCGGCGGGCAATTTATGACGATCAGCATAGAGCCGTACACCGGTGAAATGTCGGTGACCGGCGGTTGACCCATGACACTTTTTGGCCGCAACCCCGCATTTCCCGTTGGCGTCGACCTTGGGTTCGACAGCATCAAGCTGCTGCAATTGGAGCGCGACGGGAAGGGCCTGGCCGTGGCGGCATCGGGCAGTTGTGTGCTTTCCGATGCGGACCGCGTCGATACGAACACGCGGCTTCGCCGTTCAATCGAAATGCTTCCTGGCCTGCTGAAGGGGCACGGCTTCCGGGGCCGGCGCGTGGTGACGTGCCTGCCGCGCGAATATGTGCAATCGAAGACCTTGCGATTGCCGACCTTGCCCGAACACGAGCTTCGCGCTGCGATTCATTTTGAAGCGAGCCAGCTGTTTGAGATCGAGCCCCAGCATCTGGCGATTCACTTTCTCACGGCCGGCGAAGTGAAGCAGGGGGCGGAAACCCGGACGGAAGTGATCGTGCTGGGCGTCGATACCCGCGCACTCGACAGCATCCTGGAACAATTTAACGCCGCGGGGCTGCGGCTGGACGCATTGGAATTCGAACCGTGTGCCGCCTATCGCGGGATCGAGCGATTTTTGCGTCGTAAAGAAGATGAAAACGTGGTCAACGTGCTGCTGGACGTGGGCGCACGGCAAAGCCAGGTGGTGATCGGCCGCGGGCATGAGGTGACGTTCGTCAAATCGATCGACATCGGCGGGCGGAGCTTTACCGAATCGGTCGCACGGAAATTAAATGTCAGCACCGACGAGGCCCGCGAGTTGCGGCGAAGCTACGCTGCGGCGTCCGACGCCGATCCTGCGAAGGAATCGGTGATGCGGACGATCATCGATGCGACCCGGCCGGCGATGGAAGAGCTGGCGCGGGAAGTATCGCTGTGCCTGCGGTATTACTCGGTGACATTTCGCGGCCAGCGTCCGGCGAAAGTCCTGCTGCATGGCGGCGAAGGCAACGACGAAAGCCTGCGGGCCACACTGGGTTCGTTCATCAATATCCCGATCGAACTGCGCCAGCCGCTGGCTGGGATTGTGGCGAGGAAATCGGGTGGGCCTCAGACGTTGTTCCGATCGGAATGGGGCGTTGCCGTGGGGAACGCCTTGAAGCGGGTGAGCGATTTTACGCCGGCCGAGCCGGAATCCCATTATCCGGGGCGGCGGGCGACGGATGCGTCGATGGTGGAAGTGGTGGATCTGCACAGCGTGCTGAAAGTGGCGCAGCCTACGGAAGCCGCCCCCCGTGCCGAGCGGCGCAGCGTGGAAGGGGCGGCCCATGCTTGAAATCGACTTTCTGCCGAACTGGTACGGCGACATGCACCGCCGGCGACACCGGCTGCGCGTGCAGGTTGGGTTGTCGGTCGGGGTGGCGTTGCTGCTTTTGGGTTGGACGATGCTGATCGAGCGTCGCGTCGCGGAGGGGCACAAAGTCTTGGCGGAGCGCGATGTCGCGCTCACCGAATCCGAGCAACGTGTTCAACAGCGGGCGATCCAGCAACAATTGCGTGATCAACTGCGGAACCAGGATCGGGTGGAATCGTCGCTGGGCTTGAACGTGGAGGCATCGCGGGTGCTGGCGCTGCTCAGCAACGCATTGCCGCCGGCGGCGTCGATTACGGAACTTTCGATCGACACGGACGAACATCAGCGGCCGCTGCTGCAGCAGGTGGTGAGCAAGGTGTCGACGCCGGCGATCCCGGACCGGCGGCTGGTGGTGACATCCAAGTGCGTCGCCCCGGCGAACATCGATGTGGCCGCGTTTCTTGAGAATCTGACCAACAGCGGCCTTTGCGAGGATCTGCGGCTGGATTACGCGAAGGAAAAAGTCGCGGACGGGGCGGTGATGCGCGAATTTGAAGTCGCCTTCCGGATCAATCTCAATTGCGAGGGGGAAGCGCAATGATCCCCTTGAACACCCAGATGAGCTGGATCGCCACGCTGCAGAAATCGCTCGCGGCGACGGTCTGCGTGGGGGTCGCCCTGTTTTTTGTGTGGCCGTATCGGATGTCGCGGGCGGAGATGGCGCGGATCGAGCGGCACATTACGGACGTGGACGCGGAACTGGTGCGCAACGAAGAGGCGGCTCGCGATCTGCCGGCGATTGAGCGGGAAGTGCAGCGATTGCGCGAGCAAATCTCCCGCGGCCGCCGTCTGCCCGATCACCAGGAACTGCCGCAGTTCATCCGAGACATCACAAAGCTTTCGCAGGCGGATCGATTGGACCAGTTTCGGTATCAGCCGGACGTGCAGCGGAAGCAACTGCTGTGCGCGGAATTGCCGGTCACACTCACGTTTGAGGGAAAATTCGCGGACGTGGCGACCTTTCTTCGAGAGGCCGAGCAGATGTCGCGGTTGACGCGGACGCGAAAGCTGCAGCTCAAGGCGAAGGACGGGAAAGACGGCGGCGTTACGGCGCAGCTTTCGATGAACATTTACTTCATGGACCGCAAATGAGCGAAGGCCCGATCAAGCTGCCCGACTGGCTTCCTCCGGCGCTGAAGGAAGATCCGAAGAAGACGCTGGTGCTGGGCGTGCTGTGCGTGGTCTTCGTCGGGTTCGTGGCCCGCTGCTTTTTGGGGGGACCGGCGCGCGCTTCGGCGAGCGCCCCGGGGATCGCTTCGGCCCGCCCGGCGATTCCGCCCGTAACGAGCGTGAAGGCGCCGACGCCGTCCCGGCAATATCGGACGGAGAGCGCGGTTCGCCTGTGGGTGAAGCAGCCGGTGCCGGCCGTGCCGCGGGATTTGTTTCGGATACGCACGGAGCTTTTTCCGCGGGCGACGTCCCAGAATGTGGATTCGGTGCAGGTGAAGCCCAGTTTCTGGGATGCGGTGGAAAAGTCCGAAGCGCAACAAGCCGATGAGAACAAGCAGAGGCTGATCCTGGTTCAAAACCTTCGGCGTGAAGCGGCGAAGCTTGAACTGCAGAGCACGATGATGGGCCCGAACCCGCAGGCCATCATCAGCGGCACGATGGTGCAGGCAGGGTCGGTGGTCGCCAGCGGCGATGGGGGGATGCAGTTCCGGGTGCTGAAGATTGAGGCGACCGATGTGATCGTGGAACGGGAAGGTGTGCAGTTGCGGCTGCGGATGCCTGGCTGAATACGTTGAGAGAGGACTGACGATGCAGAAGGCTTTGCAACTTGCAGTGGCCGCTTTTTTTACGGGCACGGTGTCCGTTTATGCGGGTGGCCCGGAATCGGCGGGATCTTCTGCGTCTGACGCGGTTGCGGTTGTTAGCGATTCGAGCGGCGCTGCGGTGCCGGCCGATGCAGCGCCGGCGGGCGTGCGTGCGGGCCAGCCGGATGTGCGGTTCAACGACGTGCAAGGCACCGTCGAAATGCACGTGAACGGCGCGAATCTGGTCGAAGTGCTGCGGATGCTGAGCACCCAGGCCCAGCGAAACATCATCGCCAGCAAGAGCGTTCGCGGTTCGGTCACGGCCAATCTGTATGGCGTCACGATCAAGCAGGCGCTGGATGCGATTTTACGCTCCTGCGATTGCGGCTACCGCGAGGAGGGGAATTTCATCTATGTCTACACGAACAAAGAATTGGCCGACCTCGATACGGCCAACCGCCAGACGCAGTCGCGCGTGTTTCATCTGAATTATGTCAGCGCCAGCGACGCGGATGCGGCGGTGCAGAAGGTGCTGAGCCGCGATGGCAAGTCGCTGGCGTCGGGGAAGACCAAGTCGGGCGTTGCGTTCGACAATACCTCCGCGGGCGGCAATGACCTGGCGGACGGCGATTACCTGGTGGTGATCGATTACCCGGACGTGCTCGATCGCGTGGCCACGCTGATCAAGGAAATCGACCGCCGGCCGGTGCAGGTGCTGGTGGAAGCGACGATCCTGCAGGCATCGCTGAACGAGAGCAACCAGCTGGGCATCAACTTCACGGCGCTGGGCGGCGTGGATTTTCATTCGCTGGCG
>JBQCCH010000282.1:0-2318 GCA_051962375.1 Tepidisphaeraceae bacterium | reverse complement strand
GTCGGGTCCGTCAACCTTGAGCGGGCCTTCCATGCGCACGTTGGTGATTCGGCAATCGACCAATCCCGCCTGGCGCAATTCGAACGGCCACTGCACGTTCAGGATCATCGAATCGATCTTGGCCGTGTCCACCGTCCGCGGGCCCGGAATGCCTTGCGGCGGGGCGTACTTCCATTGGTGGGGCAGGTCGAAGCGGAAGGTGCGCTTCTCGCCCGGATTCAGCGCCAGGCCGCTGGTGACTTCGTGATGCGTTTTGCGATCCGAACCGCCCGAGGCGATCGTCAGCACCAGGCGCATCTGCTTGTCGGGCGACACGTTCTCGATGTCCATCGCCAGCGTCTTCCAGGCGGACAGGTCCAGCTGGGCGTCTCCCTTGCCCGAAAGCAACTGCAGGCCGGCCCAATCGTTCGGGTTGTCGATCCGCAGGTGCACGCCGTTCTCGATCTGATCGATCTTCGCCGGCCCCTTGGCGGCAAACTGAAACGACGGCGAGTCATTGCCGCCCGCAAAGCAGGCAACGTTCAACGACATCACGGCCAAAGCGACAGCGAACGATTTGTGACGAACCATGAGCTAACTCCTCTGTGCGACAGTTCCGCCGCGGTCGAATGACGCCTTTTCGTTTCGGCGGTTGGGGTGGTGCTTCACCACGATCTCGGCAACGCAGGTGCGGTGCAATTCCGTTGCAGTCTGCCGACGCCTTCCAGCGTAAGCGGCGATCGGTGCCGAGCGACTCGAATAAAAAAGCCGGCGAGCCCTGTTGGGGACCCGCCGGCTGTGCGGAGGGCCGGTACTTTGCTCAGCCGATCAAGTCGAGCTGAGCAGATGAATGCCGTGTTAGAAGTTGTACAACGCTGCAAATTTCTTCATGTTGCTGAAGCCCGGCCAGGCTCCACCCGGCGTCAAACCGGGCTTGAACGTCCACCAGGAATAGTACTGCACGGGCGACCAGTACTTGTCCCACTGCTTCAGGTCTTGCGCCTTTACCGTTTCCACACGACCGTCCACGAACAGCACGTTGGCGCGGCCGTTGTGCTTGACGCCGACCGGGTACAGGTACTGGTAACTGCCGGAAGAGGGCAATGGATCGACCGGCCACATGTAAAGTCCGCTGACGGCAGACAGCTGGAAGGAATTGTTTCGCACCGGCGAAGTCTGGAACTTCGGCGAAGTATCGTCCGACACCGTTTCGCTGAATGCCACCACGTTACTTACGTTCGGCATCTTCTGCAGTTGGGTGATCTTGACGCGGACGGTCTGCGTGTTCCCATCCTTGTAGAGATTTTGGCTCTGCCCGAAAAGCCCTGAATTGATCCCATAGGAGCAATGCAAGTCATCGAGCTTGGTGGCGAATTGATCGGCAGGGCAGAGGAAGACTTTATCGCTGCGGAGGTAGTGATCATTCCGCAGGACGCGCCACCAGCGGAGGTCGGTGGTGTCCGTGCCATTGGTCTTCATGGATGCAGACAGGCATTGGCCTTTGAAGTCGGTCTGATACATGGCATGGGCAACGCCAATCTGCCGAAGGTTGGCCGCGCACACGATCGTGCGACCGGCTTCGCGGGCCTTGTTCAGAGCGGGCAGCAGGATCGAGATCAGCAGCGCGATGATGCCGATCACCACCAGGAGTTCGACCAGGGTGAACGCGCTGCGGACGGGCCGCTGAGGAGCGAGACGAGCAAGACGTGACATGATTCCTCCAATAAGGCAAATGACCCGAAAGGGCCGGCAACTCATCCGCGGTATTTCTACGCTGGGCTTGTGACCGACAACCCGCCAAGAGCATCGGACACTTTGAGAGCCTCAACCGCTGCAGGATATTACTTTGCTGCCGTGATCCTGTGCGCCTCGAACTGCGGCAATATTGTACCGTTTTGCGGCAATCTGATTGGGGCGGGTTCGAAGGACCGATTTTAGCCGCTATTTCCGGAATTTCCGACCTCTGGCCCGTTGTCCGGGGTGGGATCGGCCCGGGTCCCGGCTTGGATCGGCCGGGCTCTGTGCTTAGAATGCGGCACCGATCGACGAAATCCAACCCCGAACCTTCCCATGAGTCCAATTGAGCCGATGCCCGTCTCCACCCCGCTCGATGCGATCGCCGCCGCCGAGGGAGGCGACGCCCCCAATGTCGGTGTTTTTGTTGATTCCATCGGGACTTACGGTCGCGGCGTGATCCGCGGGGTGCTCGCCTACCAACGGTATCGCCAGTGGCACTTGTCGATGCTGCGGACCTGGATTTTCCAGCCGACCGCGTTCCTTGAAAATTGGAAAGGGGACGGCCTGATCGCCATGATTCCCGACGCCGAGACGGCCCGGAG
>JBQCCH010000281.1:0-7834 GCA_051962375.1 Tepidisphaeraceae bacterium | reverse complement strand
AACATCTTTTTGGACATCTCCTGGCTCAGTGCTAGACCAACGACCGCCTTCGACATGCATTCGCTCCGAATCCTGAGTGCTTCAATGTCATCCTTTGCGATATGCGGGGGGTTGTCAACCGCGTCCGGCGATCGCGTGAGGGGAGGAACGCTCGGCGGCCCGGACAGGGGCGATCCCATAACGCGAGCGGGAATAAGGCCCGGCGGCGCCGAATCGCGGCGACACCGATTAGTTTGATGAATACGCGATCGGGCGTAGCGCGTCTGAATCAATCGTTGTCGGTATCAATAGGTCGGCGGTGCGGGTCGATGGGGCCGGGGATCGCTGGGTATGGTGCTGTAAATTACAGATTCTTCAGAATTGTTGGGTTGCCCCGGTGTTGGCGGCGCGGGGGGAGGCGTTTTGGTTTATAATAGGGGCGGAGGTGCTGTCGTGAAGATTGGTCGATGGATGATTAATGGGCAGGTGGTGACCGGGCAATTGCTGGGCGACGGGCGCGCGAAGCTCATTGAGGGCGATCTGTTCGGCAATTACCGCGTGGGCCCGGATGAAGTGCAGGTCGGCCGATTGCTGGCCCCGCTCGTGCCGGCCGACATCTTGTGCATCGGGCTCAACTACCGCGCCCACGCCGCCGAAAGCAAAAGCGAGATTCCGCCGACGCCGATGCTGTTCATTAAAGCCTCCGGCACGCTGAATGATCCGGACGCGGCGATCGTGCTCCCGTCCAACAGCAAGAGTGTAGATTACGAAGCCGAATTGTGCGTGGTCATCGGCAAAACGGCGCGGCACGTGTCGAAAGAGAACGCGCTGGACTATGTGTTCGGCTACACCTGTGCGAATGACGTGTCGGCCCGCGACTGGCAGCGCGACAAGGCATTGGGGGGCGGCCAGTTTGCGCGGGGCAAATCGTTCGACGGGTTCTGTCCGCTGGGGCCGTGGATTGTGACGAAGGACGAAGTGCCGAACCCGAACGGCTTGCGGCTTCGGTGCCTGCTGAACGGGAAGGTGATGCAGGATTCATCGACGGCGGACATGATTTACGACGTGGCGTCGCTGGTTTCGTCATTGTCGAGCACGCTGACACTGCGGCCGGGCTCGGTGATCCTGACGGGAACGCCGTCGGGCGTGGGCATGGGACGAACGCCGCCGGTCTGGCTTCGCGACGGCGACCAAGTGAGCGTCGAGATCGAAGGCATCGGCACGCTGAGCAATCCGTGCGTGGCCGAGCGGCGCTGAGGGCGCGGGTTATTTCAATAATTGCACAAGCGACTCGGGCCCGGCCTGCTGGAGCTGATCCAGCGTGACGGCGTTCTCCAGCGTGAATTCGCCGACGGCGGAGCGGCACAGGGTGGTGAGGTACGCGCCGACCTGCAGCCTGGCGCCGACATCGCGGGCAATCGCGCGGATGTAAGTGCCGCGGCCACAGTCGATTCGCACGGTGACCAGGGGCCATTCGTAGTTCAATACGTCGATGCGATCGATGCGGACGGTGCGGGGCTGCATTTGGACGGTTTCGCCGGCTCGAACGCGATCGCACGCGCGACGACCGCCGATTTTGAGAGCGCTGAAGGCCGGCGGAACCTGTTGAATCAGGCCGATTTGCGACTGAAACGCGGCGTGAAGCGCCTCGGCCGAGACAGGGGCTGTATTGGGGGTGAGGCGCTCGGCGGATTCGGGGTCATCGGTTTCCGTGGTGGCGCCGAGCTTGAGGGTGGCCAAATACTGCTTGGGAGCGCCCATGAGGGATTCGCACCGCTTCGTGGCGCGGCCGATCAGCAGCAGGAGGACGCCGGTGGCGAAGGGATCGAGCGTGCCGGCGTGGCCGATCTTGGTCTTGCGCGGCAGCAGCCGTTTGACCCGCGATACGGCGGCGGCCGACGTGATGCCGGCGGGCTTGTTCAGATTCAACACGCCATGAAGTTCAAATAAGTTTTGGGTCATCACTTGATCGGCTTCACTGCTATTACTACAAATCCTTCATGATCTGGACTAAACAACGCATTGTGGCGGAGCTAAAGGCGTTGCACAAAAAAGGGACGGATCTTTCTTACAACAATCTTGCAAAAAAACATCAGGCGTTGGTGTCTGCGGCAGCGTATCACTTTCGGTCATACCGGGCGGCGATCGAGAAGGCGGGGATCGATTACGCCGAGATTGTTCGTCGGCCGCGGTGGACGAAGCCGCGCGTGATCGCGTTGATCAAGGCCGCCAAGCGAAAGGGGCATGACCTGAATTGGGCGGCCGTGACCAAACGGCGCGACGACCTGGGCCGGGCGGCGTTTGCGGCGATCCAGGGGCGGTTGTTCGGCTCGTGGGACCGCGCGCTGCACGCGGCCGGGCTCGATTCGGACGATGTGTCGCGGTATCGCCGATGGGACAAGAGCTCGATCGCGTTTGAGCTGCGCTCGCGCCATGCCGAGGGAGAATCGCTCAACAGCGGCGCCGTGCAGCGTGACGATCCAGGGTTGCACGCGGCCGCGCTGCGGTATTACGGGTCGTATGACGCCGCCCTTCGTGCCGCGAAGATCTCGCCGGCGAAGGTTCGCAAGCGCAAGACGAACCCGGTGTAAGGCGCGTCATTCCTTAACGTCGATCATCAGGATTTCAGCGGCCCGGCGGATGGTGGCGCGGGTGAGCAGCATCACGACGGCGGGCGGGAATTCGAGCTCGGGGTTGGCCTTGAACGCATCGGGGATGGTGCGGTGGGCGAGCTCGTGGATTTCTTTTTGCACTTCCTGCTGCCGTTCGGCGATGCGTTTGTCTTCGCGGCGCGGGATCGGGTCGATCACGTCATACGCGAGCATGAGGGTGGAGACTTGCCAATCAAAGTAACTGTGCGTGCCGTGCTCACTCATTGGGAGCATTGTTGAGGGGCACGGCAGGCGTGTAAAGGCGTGCCGCGCCCCGCAGCCGTTGGTTTAGGCCGCCAGTCGAGCGCCTATCTGCACGCCTTTGACGGTGACGCTGTAGGAATTGGTCGGGGTGACATTCCGGTAGCTGTCGGTGCCGACCGGGGCGAGCTTGTTCCAGGCGTCGATGGTCTTGAAGCCGCTGACGACGTAATCGTCGCCGACGTAGTTCATGTAATCGGCACCGTTGAGATAGCTGGCGATGGTGCGCGCTTCGGGCCAGATGTTGCCGTCGATTTTGGTGAAGCTGCTGAAGGCGGTGGACGCAATCTTCACCGCGGCCGTGCCGCTGGCGCCGATGGTGAGATTCGGGGCGAGGTAGAGGTTGTCAATCACGTTCAACCCGCCGGCGACCGGGCCCCAGACTTCCAGGAACGTGCCGCTGGTGCCGGTGTTGGTGGCGGTGTTGTTCTGGAGCGTCAGGTCGACGACGCCGCGCTGGTACTGCGTGTCATACCCGTCGACGTTGATGGCAATGTTGTTGTTTTCATGCACCACGTTGTCACGCAGCGTGATGTGCTGAGCGCCGTGGTTGACGACCATCTCGGCATCGAAAATTTCGTTGCTTTCGCCGATGGCGTAGTTGAAGCGCAGTTGCTTGGTATCGAGCCCCGCGGTCTTGCCGAGGGGGCCGACCTGGAAGTCGGAATAGAGCTTGTTGTTGTAGAGGTACGCGAATTCACCCGACTGCACGTTGAGCGCGGTTTTGACGACTTCGCTGGAATCGACCAGGACGTTGTGGAAGTCGTTGTCCGAGACGTTGACCATCGACACGTAGTTGATGCGGACAATGTGTTCGCGCGTGCTGTTGGCGGCATAGTTGCCGACGATGGTGATGTGCGAGCCCTGCACCCAGGCGAAGTATTTGCGCAGGCCGGTTAGGAGCGGCGCGGTGTTGTCCTGGACCATCACGCCGGTCGGATTCATGTTCATGTTCATGCCGTACATGACATTCAGGAATTCGTTTCGGCGGACGGTCAGGTTGGTGCCGCCGGGCTTGATGGCGATGGGAATGCCGTCGTCGTTGATGTCCTGGTCGTAGATCGTGTTGATCGACAAATCCTGGATGGTGACGTTCTTGGAGTTGCTGTAGGTGGTGAACATCGTCTGGCTGTCGCGGCTGGCGGTCCAGAGGATTTGCGGCTTGGTGCCGCTGCCGTAGGCGCCGATGACGACGTTGCTGTTGCCGATCTGGAAGCCGGCGGTCATGTTGTAGGTTTCGCCGCGGTGGAACAGGATCTGCACGTTGTCATCGAGCAGCGATTCGGCCTTGGCGATGGTTTTGATCGGGGCGCTGGCGCTGGTGCCGTCATTGCTGTCGGAACCGCTGTTGCTGACGTAGATGGTCTTGCGCGCGGCCGCGGCCACATGGACGGTCATGGTCGCGCTGTCGCGTTTGCCGGCGGAGTTAATGACGGTGAGCGTGATCGTGTAATTGCCGACGGCATCGTAGGTGTGGGCGGCGTTGAAGCCCTTCATGTTGTTTTCTTCCGCGCCGTTGTCGCCGAAGTTCCAGAGATAATCGCCGGTGTTCCATTCGCCTTCCTTCAGTTGAGAGGAAAGCGCATCGACGTGGACACTGGTGCCGACGGGGACGGTGGTGCTGAGCGCCTTGATGACGGCGACCGGCGTGCCGATGCCGGCCGGGGTGTTGGAGCTGTTGCCGCCGGTGTTCGATCCGGTCGAACCCGTAGACCCCGTCGACCCTTTTGATCCGTTTGAACCGGAATTCGAACCGACGGCCGGCGTGGAGGGCTTGTTGTGTTTGTCGACGGTCATCGCGTCGCCCTTGCCGCCGACGAGTTTGTCGTAGCGTTCGACGAGGACGAAGAAATCCCGGCCGTTTTGGCCGTACATGGTGTCGTTGCCGGCAGCGCCGTTGATGGAGTCGTTTCCCTCGTTGCCCAGGATTCGGTCAATGCCCGCCCCGCCGTTGAATGCGACATTTCCCGCGTTTCCGTAAATAGTGTCGTTGCCGGCGCCCCCTTGCAGCAGGTCATTGCCCCCGCCGCCAATGACCAGGTCATCGCCCGCGCCGGCGTTGACGGTGGCGGGGATTTTGAGAGTCGGGTCAATCTCGATGACGTCGTTGGCAGCGCCGCCGACGATGCTGAGCCGGCGGACCTGCGCGGGGCTGTAGCGCGTGCGCACGCCGTTGACGATGGCATTCACTTTTCCCTTTTCGGGGAAGATGTGGATGGTGTTGACGCTGTCGGCAAGCCCCGTGACGCTGAGCGTGCCGTGGCCGAAGCTGGTGCCCGACAGGAGCTGGCGGCTCTCGAGCGTTTCAACGACGGCTTCGGCGATCACTTCACTGTGCGTCGGGACGGTGTCACTTGCGACAAGCTTCATACCCCTGAGTTCGTAACTTTCGGGGGGTCGGGGGAGGAAAAATCGGGGGCGCGTCACACATTTCCGGCGTGTCAGGGCTTGGCGGGTTTGCCTGGACGTCACAACCGGCAAGCTTGGCGGGCAGTACTGATGCGGCGGGGATTATCGGACGAAGAGCCACCACGCCCCCATGACGATCGCCGCCTGGACGCCAAGGGCGGCCATCAGGCAGCGGACGAACCAGGGCTTGGCATCGGCGGGAACGGGGGCGACTGGACGCCAGCGATCGGGGGAGAGGCTTTGCTTTTGTTCGACGGCAGCAAGGATCAGATTGGCATCGAATCGGCGGATGCCGAGCCTCTCGCCGCGGGCAAGCAGGCGTTGACGGCCGTCCAGGGTGAGGGGGCCGTTGGCGAGCGCGTCGTGGGCAGCTTTGGCAAACCCGCGGAGCACGGCGGGATCGTCGCCGAGCACGTGCTCGAGCGTGCGGATCGATCGAAGCTGGGGGTCGCGCGAGACAATCACTGATGTCATTGTATAAGCGCCGCGCGGCCGGGGCGCAAGGGGGCCTAGAAGTTGACAGGTCTTCCACGTCGCTGGTGCGATGACTTTGGCGACCATGGCGCTTATTCGGAATGTTCCGGCTAAATTGGGGGCGTGAAGCGAAAGCTCAAATGGCTCGCGGTGATCGTCGGCGCGCTGGTCCTGGTGGTTCTGGCCGCGGTGGGCGTGTTGGCGTGGCGCGCGAACCGCGTGCCCGCCTGGTACAGCACGGCCCTGGACTGCCCGCAATGGCCGGCTGACATGGTCGAGAAGCAGACGCTGATCCCGATGCGCAACTGGATGGCCCGCACGAGCGCCGGCGCCCTGGACGCCAAGTCTGACGAATTAAAGCGCTATTCCGTCACGCTGAGCGAAGAGCAAATCAACGCCCTGCTGGCCAAATGGACGGATAACCTGCACGGGGAGATCGAGCGATTCCGCGTGCGCTTGCACGACAACACGATCAGCGTGGTGGGCCAATGGACGCAGCGGCAGCGGGTGGTGGGGATGGACCTGGCGCTGACGGGCGATGAAACGCGAGGCCCGGGCATGGCGGCGCGGGTGCTGTGGATCGGCGAGCAGGCGCTGCCCCGCGGCTGGGTGCTGGCCGAGCCGATTCGTCGGATGCGATCGGTGGTGCAGGACCTGCTGGCGTCGGGCAAGCCGCCGATGATTGATGAGCACGACATTGCGTCGAAGCACACGGCAAAGTTATTCCTGGCCCGGTCCGGATTGGCGTTGCTGCAGGGGCGTACGGTGGGGCCGAATGTGTTGTTGAGCCCGCAGTTGTCATTGGAAGATGCGCTGGCGATGCGGGTCACGCTGTTGCGGATCGACAAGGATCGGCTCATCATTGAGATGCAGATGTTGACTGCACCGGAGCGTGAGGCGTGGGCGAAGGCGCTGGCCGAGCCGCTGCCTGCCGGAAAATGAGCGAGGACCTGTCGGCCGGGATGGCTGGCCGACCAGCAGAGGAGTTGTGATGGCTCAAGTCGGATTCATCGGGTGTGCCCACATCCATGTGCCTGGGTTTGTGAACATGTTGTCCAAGCGAAGCGACATCAAGGTCGCGGCGATGTGGGACGACGACAAGCGGCGCTCCAGCGTGTGGGCGGAGCGTGCCGGGGCTCGCGTGGCGGATTCCGCCGAGGCGATCCTGAACGATAAGAGCATTGATGCGGTGGTCATCTGCTCGGAAACGAACAAGCACGAAGCGCTCGTGCGAGCGACGGCCAAGGCGAAGAAGCATCTGTTCGTGGAAAAGCCGCTCGGCGCCGGCAGCCAGGATGCGTACGCGATGGCGCAGGAAATCGAAGCGGCCGGGGTGCTGTTTCAGACGGGGTATTTCCAGCGCTCGGACGCGAAGCATCAGTTCATCAAGACCCTGATCGACGCCGGTGCACTGGGGCAGATCACGAAGGTGTATGGCAGCAATGCCCATCCCGGCGCGCTGGAGAACTGGTTCAAGGCCAAGCCCGATGCGGTGCATGAGGATTGGCATTGGATGACGCAGACAAAAGAATCGGGCGTGGGCGGGTTTGGCGACCTGGGAACGCATGCCTTGGACATCCTGCTGTGGTGGCTGGGCGACGTCTCGCTGGCGACGGCGCAGCTTGATCCGGTGAGCAACACCTATGGCTGCGACGAATCGGGCCAAGGATTGATGCGATTCAAGAACGGTGCGATCGGCACGTTGTCGGCCGGCTGGGTGGATCGGGCGGATCCGGTGAAATACATGGTCAGCGGCACGGACGGCCATGCGGCGGTGATCGACAATGAGCTGTACGTGGTGAGCCGGCGCGACGAGCGATTCAAGGACCGCAAGAAAGTGGACGCGAGCCTGCTGCCGGCGGCCGGCCCGCACGCGTTTGAGTTGTTTTTGGACGCGGTGGTCGGCGAGCCGCTGGCGGTGCCGCTGGTGACGGTGCGCGAGGCAGCGTATCGGTCGGCCGTCATGGAAGCGCTCTATGCGGGGGCGAAACAAAGCGCGTGGGTGGCGCCGAAGTAACCCGCGGCGGTGTGCCGCGGCCCCAGACGTTGACCTTCAGATG
>JBQCCH010000280.1:0-2424 GCA_051962375.1 Tepidisphaeraceae bacterium | reverse complement strand
GCGCTCTGGCGAACGACGCGCGGGGCCGCCGAGATTCTGGGGATCGACGATCGGACAGGGACGTTCGAAGTCGGCCGCGAACTGAGCTATATCGTCCTGGAATGTCCGTCGCTTCCGGGCACCGCCTCCGCCGAGGATGTGATTCGCCGGTGCGTGCTGAGGGTCGAAGATTGGGTTCCGACCGCGACCCTTGCCCACGCCGAGGATCTGGCCACGGGGGCGCCGTCGCATGAGACGTTGGCTGCGTTCGAAAAAGACGCATGGATGCTTAAAAACCGCCTTGAGGGGGTTGTGCGGCAGGTGGTCGTTGGGGGCGAAACGTGCTTTGATGCCGCGGCGGCGGCGAATGATCTCTTGACCGAGGCGGAGTAAGCGTCTATACCAGGTGCTCACGAGACGGCCCCATCGTCTAGTGGCCTAGGACACTGCCCTCTCACGGCGGCGACAGGGGTTCAAATCCCCTTGGGGTCATGAAACCCGGAATTTTCCGGGTTTTTTTCTTGGGCAATCCCGCTGCTTAATGCGAAAAGGCGCCGACCGGCGTTGGCCCGCCGGCGCCTGTGGATTTAGTCTTCCTCTTCTTCTTCGCCCGCTTCGAGCGCCAGTCGCAGCACTTCGCCCTTGGCAATGGACGTCAGCTTTTTGTCGGCAGCGCCTTCTTCGCCAAGCGTTTCTTCGATGAGTTTCACGACGTCGCGATGCTTCAATGCGTTGGCCATCGCGCGGACGGTTCCGTAGGCGGCAATCTCATAGTGCTCGACACGCTGTGCCGCGCCGATGAGGGCCGCATCGATGACCGAGCCATCGCCGTCTTCCTGGAGGATTTCTTTTCCTTCTTCGATGAGCCCCTGCATGGCCTTGCAGACTTTGCCGGTGAGCTTGATTTCAAGTAGTTCCCCGATCTCCTGCAACCGCTCGACGTGGCCTTCGGTTTCTTCCAGATGGCTGGTGAAGGCCTCTTTCAGCTGCTTCGACGTAGCAGCCTTCGCCATCTTCGGAAGGGCCTTCAGCAGCTGCTTTTCAGCGCTGAAAAGGTCCTTCAATTCATCCTCAAGCAAGTCAGACAAGGTATCCATCGACATTCGTTACTCCTGAACAGTTTGAGCAGCGTGCTGCCCCCTGGGACAACATCAACCGCACGGGAGTCTAGGGGTCGTCCCTGAGAGAGACCACTTGAAATTCGCAAACTTTCAATATCGACGGTGCAGCCGCTCAGGAACCCTGAAGCACTGCGTCGAGCAATCGCGGCCGCCGCCCGAAGGTGCTCACGAATTCGTCGCGTGTGGGCTTCAGCCGAGTATTTATCTTGGCGGCGTGGTTCAGTGCGATCGAACTGAGCCGATGATCAAGATACGGGTTCTTGAACCGGTCGATCGTGTCACGCACGAAGGCTCGCGCGTCCGGCACGCGAGCGTCGATCGTCGGCACGATCTCCTCCTCCAGCAACTGCAGCAGCCAGCGCTCGATGTCGCGATGCTCGATCGCTTCGCGAACCGTCTGAATGCCCAGCGGCAGCGCCTTGATGACCAGGGCGGTGTGAGCGCCGTTCAGGATGCGAACTTTCCGCAATTCGTAAGCGGCCGTATCGTCGACGCGCAGGATCGCCGGGTGATCAAAAAGCGGGGCACGGTCGTCTTTTTCGATGGCCCACAACGCGAAGGGCTCGGCGACGGTCAGCAGCGGGTCACTTTCGCTTAACGGATGCGCCGCCGGCTTCCCTGACACGATGCGATCGACCAGCGAATTCAGCCACACGCACGCTTCACGAAGCCATTCCACCAGCGCCGGCGGCGCTTGCCAAATCCGTGCCTGCTCCAGGACCAGCTCCCGGAGACGATCGGCGTTCTTGGGCAATAATTCGCACGGCAGAATCGCGAGCCCTTGGGAAAAACCTTCTTCCCACCGGTGCCACAGGACATCCAACAGCTTGGCGGGAAAGGAGCAGGGGCATTCGCCGGCGGGGCGACGGTGCGTGTCGTTCGCATCCAACGCCAGGCCCGCCTCGGTCGTATTGGAGATCACGAATCTCATCGCCTCAGTAGCGGCCACGCTTCGCACGTCGGCCCATTGAGTCTGGGCGACGAACGCGCGTGAGATGCTTTCGATCCGTTGGGTCGTGTCCACGACCCGCCCGTCGCGAATCCCGCGAGTGACGACGTGATAACGCCCGCCGCACTGGTTGATCGTTTCCGCGACGCCGCTGGGCGTCGATTGAATCACAACCGCCTTGCCGACTTCCTGGCCACTGCGGTTCGCCTCATCAACGAAGACGTCCGCAAAGGCTCGAAGAAAGTTGCCGCCGCCAAATTGCAGGATTGTTTCAGGTTGCGTCATGGTGATCAGAGGGTGACGCCGTCTTTCCAGATGGCGATTTCGCGGTTGTCATTGATCTCATTCCGTGTTCGACGGCGGCCGCTGGCGATG
>JBQCCH010000279.1:0-4038 GCA_051962375.1 Tepidisphaeraceae bacterium | reverse complement strand
ACGGGCGTCGGGCCGGCCATCGCGTCAGGGAGCCAGGTGTGCAATGGAAATTGCGCGCTCTTGCCGATCGCCCCGCAAAACAGCAAGCCGCCGACGACGCTCAGCAGCGCGGGCGACATCGCGGTTTGCGTGCTGGCATCGAGAAGTCGCCACAGATCCGCAAGCGTGGTGTTGCCGACGTGGGCGACAATCAGCGCCATGCCGATGATGAAGCCCACATCGCCCACACGATTGGTGACAAACGCCTTGATTGCCGCCGTGCGCGCCGCCGGCCGATCGTGCCAGAAGCCGATCAGCAGATACGAAGAAAGCCCCACGAGTTCCCAAAACACCAGCAGGTGCAGCAGCGTTCCCGCCAGCAGCAGCCCGCACATGGAGAAGACGAAGAAACTGAGATACCGGAAAAAGCAGGCGTATCGCGCATCGTCGCGCATGTAACCGATGGAAAACAGGTGAACCACGGTCGCCACCAGCGTCACCATGGCCAGCATGACAATCGTCAGGCTGTCGACATACAGCGACACGTCGAGAAAGCCCGGATCCCGCTGACCGGGAAAATTGCCGATGGGCAGCCAGCGTAGGGTCTCCACCCACGGGCCCTGCTGAAAACCCCAGCCGTTGCCGCCGTAGATCCAAACAACCATCGCTCCGACGGCCGCGGCGAAACCGGCGCTGGAAAAAGCGGTTCCCACATAGCCCGCCAGCGGCTCGCCCATCCGCTTGCCCACGGCAAGCAAAACGCAAAAGCTGACCAACGGCAGCGTGAGGGCGAGATAAATCAGCACAGGTAGCGGCATCGCGGAACACTATCCTTGCAACTCGCTCGCCCGTTCCACATCCACTGAAGCGAAGTTGTTGTAGAAATTGAGAAAAATCGCCAATGCCACAGCGGCCTCGGCGGCGGCGATCACGATGACGAACAAGGCAAACACCTGCCCATCGAGCGCCGCCCCGCCGCCATATCGATTGAATGCCACCAGATTCAGGTTGGCCGCATTCAGCATGAGTTCCACGCCCATCAAAATGCCGATCGCATGCCGCCGCGTCAGCACCGTCACTAGGCCGCACGTGAACAGGATCGCAGCGACAACGAGATAGTGTTGCACGCCGATCATTCGACATCCTTCCCGTGCTTGCGCGCGAGGTATGCCGCCCCGATCATTACCGCCAGAAGCAGCAGGCTTGCCGCTTCAAAGGGCAACAGGTACGTGCCCAGCATCGATTCGCCGAGCACGCGGGTTCGATCGCCCTGAATGTTCAATGGAACAGCCCGCACCTGCGAACCATAAATGGCGCCGCACATCGCCGCGAAAAACAGCACCCCCGCCGCCGCGGCCGCCGCCGCTTCGGTGCGCGTTGCCACGAGCAGTCGCGTACTCAGGTGAGACGTCAGCATCACGCCGAAAATGATCAGGACCAGCGTCCCCCCCACATAGATCACCAATTGCGCGGCCGCCAGGAATTCCGCATCCAGCAGCAGGTAAAGGCCAGCCACCCCGAGCAGCGCCAACAGCAATTGAATGGCCGCATGGACGATATGTCGCGCCGCCAAGACCCCGACCGCGCCGGTAATGCTGAGGGCTGCGAAAATATAGAACAGCGCGGATTCCACTGCGATAAACTCCCCATCAATGGCAAGGGTGTGCTCAACCGTTGCTGAATCCGCCGGCATTGAAGGAAGGCTGTCGCCAGGGTTGCTAAAATCGCCGCGCAAAAAGCGACGCCGGCGGCGGTTAGAGCCCATCGAACGATGTGCCCAAGCACAGAGTCCACAGGCACAAACAGTTCCCACAACGCCGACCCCGCCAGCAGGACCAGTGAAAGCGGCAGCAGCACCTTAATGCAGGCATGCAGCACCTGGTCGATCCGAGGTCGCGGGAGCGTCCATCGCACCCACATCTGAACAAAGATAATCAACGCCACTTTCGCCACGAAAACCGCGGCGGCAACGGCGTTCAAGCACAGCATGCCGATGGTGTTCCCGCCGGCTCGAGCGGTTCTGTAGGCATTGGCAATCAGCCCGAACGGATCGTTCCATCCGCCCAGGAACAGCGTGACGAAAATCGCCCCCAGAACGAACATGGCGTTGTATTCGCCCAGATAAAACAGCGAAAACCGCAGGCCGCTGTATTCGGTGTGGTAGCCGGCGACGAGCTCGCTGTCGGATTCAGGCAGATCAAACGGCGCTCGCTTGTTCGAAGCCAGCGAAGCGATGAAAAACACCAACGCCGCCGCCAGAAGAAACGGTTGCCGAAAAATAAACCAATGTTGAAGGCCGCCCGACTGTAATTGGCACAAGCTGGACAGATCCAGCGTTCCGGTCGCGATCACGACGGTAACAATCGACAGCCCCAGCGGAATTTCATAACTGATCAGCTGGCACGCCTCGCGCATGGCGCCGTACATGGACCATTTATTGTTGCTCGCCCACCCGGCCAGAATGACGCCAATCACTTCCACGCCCAAAATCGCCAGCACCCATACCAGCCCGACGGACAATGCGGGCTCAAAGATGAAATCCGGACCAAACGGAAGCACAATCAGTGCTGTGAAAACCGGCGCGAAAGCGAGATACGGGGCAATCGCAAACAGCCAGCGATCCGCCCGCGCCGGCGCAAGATCTTCTTTGCTGACGAGCTTGATCCCATCCGCCAGCGACTGAAGCAGCCCCAACGGCCCCACCCGATTCGGGCCGTGCCGATGTTGCATGCGGCCGGCGACCTTTCGCTCAAGCCAGATAAAGATGAAGCCGTTCACCGAGACGAGCCCCAGGAACACAAAAACCACCAGAGCCGCCCCCCAAACCCCTTGCAGCCAAGGCGAAGGCGCGTGCCCCAATAGCCAATTCAGCAGCAAATCGGGCTGTGGGGGAAGAGTCTGATTTACGGCGGTCGTCATGGCGTCGGCGGCTCAATTCGTCGATGCATCTTGTTGCGATCGACAAACCACCTAGGAATAGTGGCATTAGCCGGGCTGTGTCAAGAATCTGGGAGATTCCCATCGGAAGAAATTGTCGCGTTTGCATTTTTTCGAAAGACCGTGTATCACTGCGGCCCCGCTTGTGGATTCGCGGCCATGGCGGAATTGGCAGACGCGCAAGATTCAGGTTCTTGTGTACGCAAGTACGTGGAGGTTCGACTCCTCTTGGCCGCACTAAAAAGGCCCGCTCAACCGAGCGGGCCTTTTTCATTGGTCTTTCGCAGTCCAGTTCCGGCCCGCCGCTCACCCGGCCAACGGCGCAAGCTCGGCTGCGTCGATGCCCTTCACATTCAAATCTCGCAGCAGGATCCGCAGCCGCGGCAGAACGGTCGAATTGATCTGCTCAATCTCGATCCCAATGGCCCGACCGTCGGCGGTGTAATCGACGATCAGTGAACCGTAAGGAATGGTGCGGTCCGCCCGGTCGCCCGAGCGACGCGGGAGCGTCAGATAGGCGCTCACAGGCTTGCCTTGGCGGTAGTTGATCTCAAGTTGCGGCTTATCCATGGTCAGCTGCCGATCATACGGGAGCATGGGCTGGCGGTCTCTTTTTCGCGACGAACAAGCGGCCGGCACCTGAACGGCACCGGCCGCCGGAACTCAATTCACCCTGAACGAAAACCCGTCAGGTGGCCAAGGCATGGCCCGTTATTGACCGCCGCCCGCCCCGCCAGCACCCGAGCCCGTCGACCCGGAACCCGTCGAGCCTGAGCCCGCGGATCCGGATCCCGTTGAACCCGAACCTGTCGAGCCGGACCCAGTCGAGCCTGAGCCGGCAGAACCGGTGCCGCCGGTGCCACTGCCGGCACCATTGTTGCCGCCATTGCCCGTTCCGTTCATGCCGCCGTTACCCGTGCCATTGTTCCCGCCGTTACCGGTTCCATTCATGCCACCGTTGCCGGTGCCATTGTTCCCGCCGTTGCCCGTTCCGTTCATGCCACCGTTGCCGGTGCCGCTGTTCCCACCATTGCCAGTGCCTCCCATTCCGCCGTTTCCGGCTCCGCCCATGCCACCGGTACCCGCGCCACTACCGGCCGATCCCGACCCGCCAGCGCCGCC
>JBQCCH010000278.1:0-3512 GCA_051962375.1 Tepidisphaeraceae bacterium | reverse complement strand
AATTGTTTGTCCGGCCCGGCGATGGAAAAGCCATGAAGCGTGCTGGCCGGTGCGGCGGGAGCGACGCCCGGCTGCGTGGTCGGGCCAACGCCGATCGTCAATCCGCTTCCGACGGAATCGAACTGAATTCGAATCGCCGATCCATCCCGAGACATGCTCTTGTAAAGCGGCCCCCAGGCGACGAGGTCGTGCTCTCCGTAGGCCACCCGTCGTGCGGCGCGGGCGAGCCGATGTCCGACGTCGGCCTTGTCCTTCGGGTGGATGTCGTTGTTCTGGCCCAGATCGATCGCGACGGCCATGCCGGTGTTCGGGGAGGCTTGGAGGGTTCGCCGCTGGGCATCGCGGACACGCGCCCAGCCGGTATCCACGGGCTGTTGAGGGCGACCCATGAAATTGGCGAGCTGAACATAAAGGAACGGAAAATTGCCCTGGCCCCAGCGTTGCCGCCAGCCCGCGATCATGGCGGGAAAGAGCGTGTCGTAGAGCTCGGCATTGGGCATGGGGTTGGTGTTGTCTTCCCCCTGATACCAAATGACGCCCTTGATCGTGTAGCCGGCGATCGGCGCGATGAAACCGTTGTACAACACCGTCGGCGTCTTGAACCACATCGGTGCCAGCGGCTCCGGCGCGCCCGGCCTGGGCGGCGGGGGGACGGGGCGATTGTTCTTCTTTGCGTCGGCTTCCGCCTCGCGCCATTTCCCGGCGGCGGCGAAAAACGCATTGCCGTAGTCTTTCATCCATTCATCGTGGACACGTTTGATCTGCGGCTGGTTGCGTTCCGATTCATCGCGGGCGTCGGCGTAGTGTTTGAGCTGCGGATTAGATCGCAGCACTTCGGCGCTGGTCCAGGCTTCCGCGGGCGAACCGCCGATGGCCGTCTGGATCAGGCCGATCGGAACGTGCTCGGCTTGCTGAATGTCCAGCGCGAAGAAGTAGGCCACCGCCGACGCGCGCTGGGCCACCTCGGGCGTGTTCGATTCCCAGCGTCCGTGCGGTTCGATCGCCGGCGAAAACGCGGGTTGGCCGTTCTCGCTGTAGAACCGGATGAGCGGGTGATGCGGCGCATCCGCCATGGCCGCCTTGCCGCCGTTCGCTTCGGCGAGCCAGAATTGCATGTTCGATTGGCCGCCGGACAACCAGACGTCGCCGACGAGGACATCGTACAGGGTGATCGTGTCGCTTTTGGATTGGATCACGATGGTCATCGGCTCATTGGATGCCGGGAGCGGGCCCAGCTTTGCGATCCAGCGGCCGTTCGGTCCGGCGACCGCCGTGGCGTGATGCGTGCCGGCCGTGACCTGGATCGAATCATTCGGCGTGCTCCAGCCCCAGACGGTGTCAGGCATGTCGCGTTGCAGCACCATGTGGTCGCTGAAGAGCGAAGCCAGTTTCAGTTCCGCGTGCGCGAGCTGTGCGGTTACCGCCAGCGTTAAGGCGGCCGCGAGCAGGGATGTTGATGTTCGAGCGGGCATTACTTGTTCTCCTTTGCCGGTTGAGGGGTCGCCGTTGCGTCCGGGTGGGGGATGACGCGCCCGTCGGCGCCGATATCGAAGGGGCTGACGCACAGCAGGCCGCGCGAACCCTCCACCTCACTCCGGTATGAAAACCAGTCGCGTCCGTCCGGACCTTTGAACACCGCAAGATGCCCCCCCATAAACACCTTGCCGCGCGGGTCTTTCTTCCACGGGCCCTGCGGCGAGGTCGCGTAAGAAACCCCGGTCCAATACTCCGATTGATTGGGATTTACCGCATTGCGATAGAAGGCGGCGTAGAACAGGGCATACCGCTGCCCGATCTTCTGCACCCACGGCCCTTCCAAGTAGGTGGCCGGCGTGGATTGGTGGATGTCCGAATTGTCCGCGGTCGCGATCACCCGGCGGGGGCCGATCCAGGTGAGTTTGCCTTCGGGCAGATGAGTCAGGTCGATCTGCTGGATCGAAATGTCATGAGTGGGCATCACCGCATACGTCTTGCCCGCGGCATCTGCGAAGAGCGTGGTGTCGCAGGGGCCGTCCGGGATTTTGGTGATGTGTCGGTAAGGGCCCTGCGGCTGATCCGCGACGCCGACGAACGCATACATGCCTTGCCCCGGGTTCATGTCGGGCGGGCGATTCACCCAGTTGTCGGCCGTGAAGATCAGGTAGAATTTGCCCGCGAACTTGTGGATTTCCGGGGCCCAGAAGCGGTGCTTGTAGGGGCAGTCGTTCGGCAGATCCGCCGACTTCACCAGCCACGGTCCCGGCGTCCAGGTCCGCAGGTCTTTCGAGGTGAACACCCGAATGCCGGGCGACGATCCCAGATCGGCCCAATCCCGCCGACTGGGATCGGGCGCGCTGAACGGCCACATCGTGAAGACGAGGTAGTAGGTGTCGCCCTCATGGATGATGCACGGATCGCGCACCTCGCGAATGCCGGTTTTGTCCTGGCTGTCGTATTGGAAGGGGATCGGATTCGCCGGCGGGGCGGCCTGTGCGGCGCCGGCCAGCGCGAGTGTGACGAACAACAGGTCGCGGCAACGCGACAACGATCGAAGCATGTCGAATCCTTTTCAGAAGGTCTTGCGATCCGCGATGCGGGTGTAGCGAAAGCGGCCGAAGCGTGCGGCGCCGGCGCCGGCGCAGAAGAGCCCCGGCCGCAAGCTCAGAAAGCCGCCGAAGGCGTTGTGCTGGTACGTCGAGACATCGAGCGACTCCGGGAGCTTGGTCATCGGCCCATCGACGGGCCCGTACCAGAAATCGATCTCGTTATGGTCATTCACGATCCGCAATCGCAGCGGTCCGGCCGGGGCGGGGTAGGCGAAATGCACCATCTCGCCGCGGATGCCGATGCGGATGCCGCGCCGGCTCAGGCTCAGGGCCGTGTAGCACTTGGGGCTGTAGAAAAGGACGAGGCCGGCCTCGGCAGAGGGATCGCAGTCCAGATCCACTTCGACTTCATACGCGTGATCGGCGGCCATGCAGACCATCGGCGAACAATCCGCCGGCGACTCGCCCGCGGCGGTCATCCGCAGCGTGCTTTGCTCGATCTGCACCCGCCCCTGGCCCGTGCCGGCCCAGAACTGCCATTGCAGGCCGAGCGCGGGCGTGGCGAAATCGTCGGACCGCGTCAAGCCGTGCGGCAGCCGCTCCCCGGGCGGTGCGGCGATCGGTTGGGAGGGATCGCCCTCGACGCGGAGCCATCCGTCCTGCGTCCACGTGACCGGCTGCAGCAGCACTTGCCGGCCCAGGGTCTGATACCCACGCTCGTAGGCGTGATAGACGATGTAGGCACCGCCGGCCGGCGTATCGATCAGCGTACCGTGCCCGCGCGACCACCAGTGGTCTTCCCGCCGCTTCGTGCGGAGGATGGGGTTGAGGGGCGAATTCTCCCAGGGTCCATCGATCTGGCGCGAGCGGGCGTGGACGATCATGTGACTGGTGGATGGGCCGGCGGTGCCGCCCTGCGCGCTGATCAGGTGGTAGTAGCCGTCGCGGAAAATGAGCTTCGGGCTCTCCAGGCAGTTTCCTTCGATG
>JBQCCH010000277.1:0-18985 GCA_051962375.1 Tepidisphaeraceae bacterium | reverse complement strand
GCCGCCCGACTTGCTTCGCATCAGGTACCGGGCGGCGGCACGCGTGGTGACGAAGGCGCTTTTCAGATTGGTGTTGATGACTTCATCGAAGTCGGCGTCTTCCATCCGCATGAACAGGCCGTCTTTGGTGATGCCGCCGTTGTTGACCAGGATGTCGATCCGGCCGTGCGCTTCGGCGACTTTTTCGATCGCTTCGGCGGTTTGCGTGGGGTTCGAGAGATCGATCGACAGGGCCTCGGCGCTGCCGCCGGCGGCTTTGACTTCGTCGACGACGGCCTGCAGCTTGTCCAGCCCGCGGGCGGCCGCAACGACATGAACCCCCTGCTTGGCCAGATGCTTCACGATCGCAGCGCCGATGCCACGGGATCCGCCGGTAACAATTGCAACTCTTTTTTCGGTCATGATGGTCGATTGTTGAAGGTCGAATTGTCGAAATCAGGGCGAGCGTCGTGTCGTGCTGGCGACCATCGACACTCGACCCTCCAGGTTCTACTGAAGTGTCTGCGCCTCATTGAGGGTTGCAATGGCCGCCCTGCGGTTTTGTTTGCGGAGCAGGCCGGTCAACACCTTGCCGGGCGCCAGTTCGATGAACTTGGCTTCGGGCAGATTCGCGAGCTGGGCCATGGTTTGCTCCCAGCGGACGGGCTTGACGATCTGGTCGACCAGCAGCGACTTGATGCTGGCGACTTCGCCGTGCAGTTGGGCGGTGACGTTGGAATAGACCGGCTCGACGGGGCGCTTGAAATCGACTTTGTCCAGCTCGGTTCGCATCAGGTCGGCGGCCGACTGCATGATGGGGCTGTGGAACGCGCCGGCGACGACGAGGGGCACGGAGCGGAAACCGGCTTCGGTGGCGGCGGCGTTGACGCGTTCGCAGGCGGCCTTGGTGCCGCTGACGACGATCTGGCCGGGGGCGTTGAAATTCGCGGGGACGAGGACTTCGCCCTTGGCGTTTTCTTCGCAGAGCCTGGTGATCTGCTGTTCATCGGCGCCCATGATGGCGACCATGCTGCTGGGGATGGAGACGGCGGCATCCTGCATGGCGCGGCCGCGTGCGACGACCAGGCGGAGCCCTTCCTCAAAGCTGAAAACGCCGGCCAGGTGCAGCGCGGTGTATTCGCCGAGGCTGAGGCCCGCATACGCGAACGGCCCGTCGCCGAGCTTGCCGGCGGCCTTGGCGGCGTGGTAGCAGGCGATGCTCGTCGTGTAGATCGCGGGCTGGCTGATGTCGGTCTGGTTGAGCCGATCCTCCGGTCCATCGAAGCAGAGCTTGGCGAGGTCGAAGCCGACGACCTGATTGGCCCGCTCGAAGATGGCCTTGGCGGCCGGGTGGGCGTCATTGAAATCGCGGCCCATGCCCACGTGCTGGGCGCCCTGGCCGGGGCAGAGGATGTAGGTGGAGTTTGGCATAGTGATTCTGACGCGAGTGTCGGCCTGGCTGAGGGGGCAAAGGAACGACGCGTTGTCGCTCAGCCGGGCGCGGGCATCGGGTCACCTTGTCGTGGGTCACATCCGAACAACGGCATTCGCCCAGGTCAGTCCAGCGCCGATCGCGACGAAGACGACGACGTCCCCTTTTTTCAGGCGACCGCCGCGCACGGCTTCGTCCAGGGCGATCGGAATGCTCGCGGCCGAGGTGTTGCCGTACTTGTCGATGTTGATGACCGCACGCTCGAGCGGGAGCCCCAGCTTTTGCATGGAGGCTTCGATGATCCGCATGTTGCTTTGGTGCGGGATCACGAGCGTGATGTCGTCTTTGGTGAGGCCGGTCTTTTTGGCGGCGTCTTCGACGAGTTCCTGGAACCGGCTGACGGCGAATTTGAAGACTTCGCGGCCGCGGAGTTTGAGGAATTGCTGGCGGCCGGCGACCATGACTTCGTCGATCGGGTGCCTGGAGCCGGGCTGGCAATAGAGCAGTTCCCAGCCGCTGCCGTCGGCGTGGAGCGTGGAATGCAGCAGGCCGCGCTCGGGGTCTTCGCCGCGGGAGACGACGACCGCGCCGGCGCCGTCGCCGAACAGGATGCACGAGCCGCGATCCTGGTAATCGGTGATGCGGCTGAGGGTTTCGGCGCAGACGATCAGCACATTTTTGTAGCGGCCGGACTTGATGAAGGCGGCGGCGGTTTCGAGGGCGTAGACGAATCCGCTGCAGGCGGCGGAGAGGTCCATGGCGGGCGTCTTGCTCAATCCGAGCGACGCCGCGACGAAACAGGCCGTGCTGGGCGTGACCATTTCGGGGGTGATGGTCGCGCAGAGGATGAGGTCGATGTCCTTGGGCTCCAGGCCGGCGGCGTGGAGGGCTTTGGTGGCGGCGTGGGAGGCGAGGCTGGCGGTGGTGTCGTCCTTGGTGGCGACGCGACGTTCCTTGATGCCCGTCCGCTGGGTGATCCAGTCGTCGTTGGTCTCGACGATTTTGGCCAGATCGTCATTGGTCAGACGTTTTTCCGGCAGATGAGACCCGGTACCGGTGATGATGGCGGAATAAGACATAGGCAATAGTCGATGGTCGATCGAAGCAGCAGATGGGAAGTCTCAACGCTTGACTCTCACCATCGACTCTCAACTTTTATTCTTCCACCTTGATGCTTTTTTCGATCTGTTCGACGATCTTTTCGTTGACCCGGCTGGCGAAGAGCTGCTTGCCGACGCGGATCGCATTTTTGATGGCGCGGCCTTCGCTGCGGCCGTGGCAGATGAGGCTGTAGCCGTCGACGCCCAGGAGCGGCGCGCCGCCGTATTCCTGCCAATCGTGCTTGGCGTGGATTTTTTTCATCACCGGCTTGAATTGCAGGAGCAGCTCGGGGGCATTTTCCTGCAGCTCGGCCAGGAGCGCGGTGAAGATGCCTTCGCTGAGCCCTTCGCTGACCTTCAGGACGATGTTGCCGACAAAGCCGTCGCAGACGACAACATCGACGACGCCTTTGAAAATGTCTTTGCCTTCGACGTTGCCGATGAAATTCAATTGCGGCTCATCGCGCATGAGCTTGCGTGCTTCTTTGGTAAAGGAGTTTCCCTTGGAATCTTCTTCGCCGATCGAGAGCAACCCGACGCGCGGGCTGTCGATGCCGCAGATGGCTTTGGCATAAGCGCCGGCCATGAGGCCGTATTGCAGCATGTGCTTGGCGCGGGGTTCGGGGTTTGCGCCGACGTCGCAGAGGACGACGGGCCCGTGGAAGGTGGGCATGATGACGGCGATGCCCGGGCGGGAGACGCCGGCGAGCAGCCGCATGCGAAGCTGGGAGGCCGCGACGCACGCGCCGGTGTTCCCGGCGGAGATGGCGACGTCGGCTTCGCCCTTGGCGACCATCTTGTTCATGACCGCGATCGAGCTGTCCGGTTTGGAGCGGATGGCTTCGACAGGCGACTCGTCCATGGCCACGACCTGCGTGGTATAGACGGGTTTGTAGAAGGCTTTGAGCGTCGGGTTGAGCGGCGCGTCGGCGATCGCGGGCTCGACGACCTCGCGATCGCCGATCAGGTAGATCAGGTCATCGCCGTCCAACAAGGGCGCGGCATCCCAGCAGCCGGCCAGGATTGCATCCGGAGCTTTGTCGCCCCCCATTACATCGATCGCCGCACGCACCAGAAGCGTCCTTCCGTGGAGCGTGGCCCGTGGCGACGGTCATGGGAGGTGAAAATGATTCCGCCAACCAGGAGACATCGCGCCCGAGCCACGAACAAGTTATGCTTCGTCGGACTTCACTTCGATGGCCAGGCTCGGGTTGACGAACCCGCAGTTGCCGCACGCGCAGTGGGGCAACTTGGCGCTGCCGCACTGGGCGCAGCGGACATATTGGATGGGCTTGAGCGCCTGATGCGAGCGGCGTTTGCGCTTGCGCGACTTGCTGATGCGTTGGACGGGCAACATGGCCAGACTCCCGGGTCATTTTCCGCCAACGAGAAGCCACAAGGCCAACCGCGACGGTGCAAAGGTCAAACAAAACAAGAACGCAGCGGCACCGGATGCCGAGCGTCGGGCCGAGTAAGTTAAGGGGGCCGGCTTTGCGTGTCAAGGATGCGGGGTTCGGCGGGTCGATCCGTTGTGTACGGGCCGATCCTGCTTATACTCGCCCCCTCACTACAGGTATTGGAACGCATGGGCTTGATCGTACAGAAATTTGGCGGCACGAGCGTGGCGGACGCGGAGCGGATTCACCGGGCGACGCGCCGGGCGATTGACGCCAAGCAACGCGGGCACAAGGTGGTGGTGGTCGTCAGCGCGATGGGCGACACGACGGACGACCTTCTGGATCTGGCCCGGCAGGTCTGCACGTTCGGCGAGAAGCCGTACAACCCGCCGAAGCGGGAGCTGGATCAACTGCTGGCGACTGGGGAGCAGGTGACGATTGCCTTGATGGCGATGGCGCTGCATGCCCAGGGGCAGGACGCGATCAGCTTCACGGGCGGGCAGATCGGGCTGGTGACCGACGACGCCTTTTCCAAAGCGCGCATCCAATCGATCAACCACAAGCGGATCATGAGCGAGCTGGACGCGGGCAAGATCGTGATCGTCGCCGGCTTTCAGGGCGTGACGCCCGAGGGCGATTTCACGACGCTGGGCCGCGGCGGATCGAATGCGACGCTGGTGGCGCTGGGCGCGGTGCTGAAGGCGGATGTCTGCGAAAACTACACCGACGTGGACGGCATTTACACGGCCGACCCGCGGGTGGTGAAAAACGCCCGGAAGATCGACAACATCAGCTACGACGAAATGCTGGAATTGTCGGGCCTGGGCGCCAGCGTGCTGCAGACGCGGGCAGTGGAGTTTGCGAAGAAATACAACGTCGCCATCGAAGTGCGAAACAGCCAGAACGATCATCCCGGCACGTGGATCGTCGCGGAGACCCCGAACATGGAACATATCGTCGTCAGCGGCGCGGCCCTGAAAAAAGACCTGGTGCGCGTGACCATCAAGAACGTGCCCGACCAGCCGGGCGTGGCCGCCAAGATTTTCACGACGATCGCGTCGGCGAAGATCGTGGTGGATGACATCATCCAGAACGTGTTCGACGACAACACGGCCAACATCAGCTTCACGATCGAGCACGGCGACATCGGCGACATCAAGCCGGTGGTGGAACGGCTCACGCGCGAACTGGGGGGCAAGACCCAGGCGCAATACCAGGGCGAACTCGCCAAGGTGAGCGTGGTGGGTGTCGGGATGCGGACGCACACGGGCGTGGCGGAGAAGATGTTCAAGACGCTGGCGGACCTGAAGATCAACATCCAGAACATCACGACCAGCGAGATCAAGATCAGCTGCATCATCAACAAGGAAGACGGCCCGCGTGCGTTGCAGGCGGTGCACGACGCGTTTGAGCTGGAAAAAGCCCGCTGATCGGCGGCACGGAGGCCCCCATCGCACGCCGCCCGCGCAATACGGCCATGGTGGAAGATGCAGTCGCCCTGGTGCTGCGCCGCCGGAAGAACGCGCTGACGGGGCTGATCGCCCTGCTGCTGGTGGCGGTGGGATCGGCGGTCTGGAGCCACTTTCATGTGCCGCCCGAAGCACGCCAGATCGAGGGCCAGCCCGTGACGGTGAGCCGGGTGATCGACGGGGACACGATCGTGATCCAGGCCTCAGCCCTGGGCGCCGACGAGCACGTTCGGCTGCGCGGGATCGACGCGCCGGAAGTGGCCCACATGGGACAGCCGGCCGCCCACTTTGGCGATCAGGCGAAGCGGTATCTCACCAGCCGGCTGGACGGAAAATCGATCATCCTGAAATTCGATTCGAATGAAATTCGCGACCGCTACGGGCGGATGCTGGCGTTTGTGTATCTGGGGGACAGCGATTGCATCAACTACGACCTGGTGCGTGACGGGATGGCATACGTCGATCACCGGTTCAAGAATTACATGCAGTACTCGATGGAGCAGGCCGAGACGCAGGCGCGGAAGAAGGGGACGGGCCTGTGGAAAGACGTGAAGGTGGACCAGATGCCGGCCTGGCGGCAGAAATGGCTGGCGAAAGAGGGTCGCGAACAGGACTTTTAATTGCAAATTGCGCGTCGTTTGCACATCCTTGGCGTGACAAGGGATGCCCCACTTCAACAGGAGACGCGTATGACTGCTGAAAACCCAATTCCGCCGGAGGCGACCACCGTTCCCCCTGTGCAGCCGGACTATTCCGCGTCGGCGGGCGTGGAGATGAACAAAGACGCGAAATTGTGGGGAATGCTTGCCGACCTGAGCGCGCTGGCCGGGCTGGTGATTCCGTTCGGTTTTGTCATCGGGCCGCTGGTGGTTTGGCTGGTGAAGAAGAACGAATTTCCGTTCGTGGATGACCAGGGCAAAGAGTCATTGAACTTCCAGATCACGGTGACGATTGCTCTTGTGGTGTCGTTCCTGCTGATTTTTGTGCTGGTGGGCTTTTTGCTCTTGCCGGTCGTGGGGATCACGGCGTTGGTGTTCTGCGTGATTGCCGCGGTGCAGGCGAACAACGGCGTGCGGTATCGGTATCCGCTGTCGATCCGGTTCATCAAGTAACACAATGGCCGGCATTCGTTGGCTGGTGATTGGCTGAGGGATTGTTGCGCGCTACGGGCGCGCGGGACGAATGTCCGAGGGATCGCATGTCACAGTATCAATCGCCGCCGGGGAATCCGAACAGCACGAAGATTGCCGCGGGCATCCTGGGCATTCTGCTGGGGTCGCTGGGCGTGCATAAGTTTGTGCTCGGCTACACGACCGAGGGGATCATCATGCTGCTGGTCAGCCTGCTGACCTGCGGCGTGGGCGGGTTCGTGATGCACATCATCGGGCTCATTGAAGGCATCATTTACCTGACCAAGTCGGACGAGCAGTTTTACCAGGAATACGTCGTCGGCCGGCGCGGGTGGTTTTAGGGGGCGGCTGGGCTTTTTTGGGCGATGGACGAATGAGACAGACCCGGCCGATCGCTCGGCCGGGTCTTTGTCCTTCCCTTCGGTTCAGTGCGGGGCTAGTGAGGGGGCCCCGCTGCTTTTCAGCCGGCTTTGGCCGGGTAATGCGGCAAGTTGGAATGGCTGGCCGGGTGCGGGATCGGCTCGGCGCGCAGGGCGTCGGGGCGCATCGCGTCGGGGCGGATCGTTTCGGCATTGGCCCGGGGGTGGGCGTTGTCGTAGACGTCTTTCATCCGCTTGGTGGTCAGGTGCGTGTAGACCTGCGTGGTGCTGAGCGACTGGTGGCCGAGCAGTTCCTGGACGCTGCGGAGGTCGGCGCCGTTGTTGAGCAGGTGCGTGGCGAAGCTGTGGCGGAGCGTGTGCGGGCTGATGCCCGGATCAAGGCCGGCCATGCCGAGGTATTTGTCGAGCTTGCGGCGGACGGAGCGGGTGCTGAGCGATTCGCCGTGCTTGTTGAGGAACACCTTGTGGGTGTACTGGGTGTTCATCTTCGGATCGGACTGCCGGGCCTGGAAGTAGCGCTTGAGCGCCATGATCGCCTGGCTGCCGATCGGGGTGAGCCGGTCTTTTCGGCCCTTGCCGCGAACGCGGAGGATGCCTTCGGCGAGATCGACGTCCTGAGTTTCGAGGTCGACGAGTTCGCTGACACGGATGCCGCTGCTGTAGAGCACTTCGAGCATGGCCTTGTCGCGGAGGCAGAGGATGTCGCCTTCGCCGGGGGCGTCGAGCAGTTTCTGGACTTGTTCAAGATCCAGGCACTTGGGCAGGCGGCGTTCCTGCTTGGGGGTGCGGATGGTGCTCAGCGGGTTGGCGCTGACTTGCCCGCGGCGGATGAGGAATTTGTAAAAAGAGCGGAGCGTCGCCAGCTTACGGGCGGTGGTGCTCTTGGTGTAGTTCTGCCCGGTCAGGTAAGCGAGGAATTCGCGGATGGTGATGGTCTCACACCGCATGAACTTCTGGTCGAGCGGCTCGGCGGCATCGCCGACGCGTTCGGCGGCGGAGTATTGGGTGCCGATCTGGCCGCTGATGAACTGGCTGAACTGGTAGAGGTCTGCGCCGTAGGAGCGGACGGTGTAATCGCTGAAGTGACGTTCGAGCTTCAGGTAATCGAGGAACGAACGGACGACGGGGCAGAACGCTTTTTCATCCTGCAGATCAACCGGGGAGGCTAGAGAAGAACTGTTCATGAGGATCGCTCGAGGCGGACGCTTCCTGAAAAAATCCCGCGTATGGCGGGCACGTACATGAGCCGATCCTCAGCTCAAGGTTCATCCTGGCAGACATCGAAGTGAGCCGCTCGCGGTGTTCCGCGAATCTGGCCGACGCACGCTTCCCCGTGCGTTCTTGCGGGCGGCGTTCCGGGAATCACACCCGGGAGCCGATAACCCTCACGCTACCTTTTTCGGCAAAAGGCCCTTCAATTCTTTGGCTAAATGCTGCCCCAATTGATGGCTGAGCACGGCGGCGTCGAACCAGTCGAACGGGACATCGCGGCGATGGACCATTTCCACGAGGGTATCGAGGACCTGGCTTTCCTGGCCGACGTCGTATTTGAAGCAGAAATGGTGCTTGCCCTTGGAGAGCGAGAGTGTCTTGGTGTCGTTGGCCATGGGTGGTGCTCCGTTGATCGGTTGATGGGTTGATCGGTTCATCCGTGGCGGCTTGAGCGTTTGCGATTCGGCCACGGATTGACGGATCAACGGATCAACCGCTCAACCTTCATTTCATTATCGACCATTTCGCAGATGAACTAAAAGCGAATCGATGAGGCTGTAGTAGGCGAAGCCGCAATAGCGATCCATGTTGGCGAAATATTCCTTGACGCCGAGGGGTCCGGTGGGCTCATGGCGGCCGGCGGCGTAGGAGACGACGCCGTCGCGGACGGAGCCGTTGGCGGCGTCGTACATGCCGACGACCTGGAGAAAGCCGGGATCGCTGGTGAGCCCTTCGCCGGGCTTGGGGGCCCCTTCCCGCAGCAAAACGCGCGGGTCGGGCCCGCCGGCGGGCGTGGCGGCGTCGGGCTTCTGGAACAATTGCAGGGCCCCGCCGAATTTTGGCGGGTTGTACGGGTCATATTGGGTGACGGTGGCGACGATCAGCCCGTCACACCCGAGGGCATTGAGCACGACATCCGCCTGCTGGGGCGTCTGGATCTGCTCGATGCCGGCGGCGGCGTAGACCTGGGCGACGCGGTCGACGGGGATGACCGTCAACCCCTGCACCGTCTGCAACTGCTGATAGAGCAGGTCGGCCTGCAGCAAGGGATCGACGCCGGGCTGGCCCGACAAATTGATCACCGGCGCGACGGCCCACACCCGCTGTTGCTGCCCGGGCAGGAACAGATTCTTTTCGCGGCCGTACTTGGGGACGTCGTCACACCCGCTGGACAACAGGCAGGCGGCGACGATGAGTGCGATGATCGCGATCCAGCGCGAATTGGTCATGGCTCCCTCCGTGGAGCGAACGTTGTGGCGTGGTCAGTGGGTCGAGTCGTCGAGTGGCATGCAAGCCTCTTTTATGGCTCCGCCCCGCAACGACTGCACCGCTCGACCGTCTGTATTCCTGGGCGTCTGTATCCCTGCGCGTCTGTATCCAGCGTCTGTATCCAGGCGCGTCAATATTGAGGCATCACCGCGGTGGCGATGGGTTTGGTGCTGGCGCCGGCATTGACGGACCAGACGCATTCCTTGCCGCTGCGGTCGCTGACGAAATAGATGCGGCCGTCTTTGGCCCAGAAGGGGCTGGTGTTGATGCCGCGGCCGTCGGTCAGGCGATGTCGCCCGGTGCCGTCGGCGTTGATGGTCCAGATATCCTGCTGGCCGGTCGATTTGCCGTGGGCGTCGACGGCGTTGGGCGAAACGATTGTGGCAAACGCCAGCTTGCTGCCGTCGGGGCTCCAGCTGGGGCTGACGGCGGCGGCGTTGGTGCTGACGGCGACTTCGGTGATCGAACGTGCTTCGCCGTCGACCAGATCGCAGGTCCAGACGCTGAACCAGCGACCGCCCCGGTTGCGGGCGCGCTGGAAGGCGATCACGTCATGCGATTTGTCGGGCGACCAGTTGGGGAACAGACCGTACCCGATCTGGCGGCGTTCGCTGGTCTGCAGGTTCACGATCCAGAGTTCCCATTGCCCGCGGCCGTTCAGGCTGCAATAGGCGATGCGCGTCCCGTCGGGCGAGAAGCTGGGATGCATGTCGTGGGTCGGACCGCTGGTGATCTGGGTGATGTTCTTGCCGGTGCGGTCCATCGTGTAGATGTCCCAGGAGCCGCTGCGGTTGCTCGCAAAGGCGATCTTCTGGCCGTCCGGGGAGAAGCAGGGAAACGCGTCGTCGGCGACATCGCTGGTCAGCTGCGTGACGGCTTGGCCGTTCGTGTGCTGCATGTAGATGTCGGTGGTTTCGGAATTGCGCGTGCTGGAGAAGACGATGTCGCGTCCGTCGGCGCTGACGTTGGGCTCGGCGTCGTACCCTTCGTCGACGAAGGTGTGCTGCTGAAAGCCGAACTCGGTCGCGCCGCCGCGCGGGTCGGTGGCGACGTCGGGCAATTCGCCGAAGACGTTGGCGACGGGCGTGATGACGGGTTCTTGCGGCGCGGGATTGGCGGTCGGGACGGGCGGCTTGTTGGCGGCGGGCGGTTCGATGGTGACGGTGTCGCCGGCGCAACCGGGCAATACCGTCATGGCCGCCAGCGCACCGGCCGACAGAATTCCCGTGATCAACTTCCGATGCGTCATAGGGGCCGCTTTCCGCGCGCGAGCGACAACGTCGCGCGTCAATTCGGTTATCGGCTGACGTCGCTCAGAAATTGAACAAACCTTGCCGGCAGATGAAACAAGGTGTCGGCGCGGCGGCGGGAGCGCCGGCGGGGTTAGCGCGGCGAGGGCGGGCCGGCCGGACCCTGGAGCGCGCCGCTGGCGGCGCCGGCGGCGGTGCTTTGGCCGGGGGCGGCTTTGGGGGCGAACCAGTCGGGGATGGCGTAGATCTTCCAGTCGCCGTTGTCGTTGCGGTACCGGAATTCGGTGCGCAGGGCGTGTTCGCCGTTGAGGCGTTTGGTGCTCACGAGCGTAATGCCGACGGCAAGCTTGGCATCGGTTTCGGGGTCCTGCTCGATCCCGAAGATGCCGTTGGATTCGAACGAATCGATCGCGCCGACGGGCGGGGCCGCCTGCATTTCGGTGAAGAAGGTCTGGAAGCGTGCGAGCGGCACTTGTTCGTGGAAGCGGTCGTCGGCGAGGTTGTAGGCGTCGGCGTATTTCTGTTCGGCGAGGTCTTGGCCGAACTGGTGGATGAGGTCTTTCAGGGTGGCGATGTCGTGTTCGCGTTCCTGGTTCTGCTTGTACGCCTTGAGGCCGGTGGAGGCGGCGAAGCCGAGGCACAGGAGCAGGCCGAGGATCGCCAGGCCCAGGCCGGTCTGGGTGCGGTTGGAGCGGCGAATCTGGGCGATCGCGAGCCCGGCGATGACCAGGCCGATGACCGGGAGGATCAGGAAGATCGGCGTCATCAGCGCCAAAGCGCTGCCAGCGCCCAAGAGGACGGCGATGACCGAGGCGGTGTTGACGGCGGTGTAGTCGCTGGAGCCGAGGCCGGCCGTCCGGGACATCCGGTGCAAACGCGACAGATGGCCCAGTTCCGGGTTGGAAGCGACCGACGGGGAGGACGAAGGGGTTTCGGGGGCATCCGTCATATCAGCGACTCAAGATAAATGCCCGATTCGACCGATCCGATTCAGGGCTGAATTATGGGACACGCGTGCCCTGCCGCCTGGTCGGGGCTTTGAAGTGAAAGTAGTGCTGTTATGGAAAAACGTCAACTCATCGAAGCGATTCGCAAACACAACCCGAGCGCCTCGACCGACTTCCTGAATCAGTTCGATGCGCCGGCATTGAACCAGTACCTGGAGCGGCTCGAAGACACGCAGCGTCGGGCGCCGAAGATCACGGCCTGGGTGCGTCCGAGCCGGCCGGATTACAAGATGGTCTCGTAAGCCCGCCCCCTACCGAGGATCGCCCGGGGCCGCTCGCGGCCAAGGGGGCCATCTCATACGGAGCGATCGCACACCGGTTCAATGTGAAGGGCCCCACTTAAAGGGCCAACATTTGATGGGTCAGGCTCCGTCGCCGGTGCATTCCGGGCGTCGGCCGACCCGCGCGCCCACGGTGAGCCCGTTCGGACACGTACCGACCCAGTGCGGCCGACGCGTCGCTCCCCCGCTCCAATCCACTCAATTGCGTACCAACTCGCAACCGGCCCGGCTCAGCTGAGCGAGATTGCTGGTGAGCCGGATTGCCGGGATTGCGATTTAGCGCACGTGCCAGGTCGTCAGGTCGCTCATGGGGCGGAGCATGAGGGCGTTGTCGATGTCATCCTGCATGAACTTGCCTTCCATGTCCCAGTTGCGGGCGATCATGTTGGCGCGTTCGCCGGTGGTGTAGGCGGGGGTCCAGCCGATTTCGTTCGGACGGGCGCAGCCGAAAAACGAGCACGACGCGACGAGAAGTCCGAAAACGAAGCATTTACGCATGGCTGAAATCCTGGTTGAAAATCCGGGTTGTCGTTCTCCGCAGCCATGAATTAAACCAACCGGCGTCAAACCTGTCAAAGCCAAGCCGGGAAGCAAACAACCGGCGGCGGGCGGGTTACTTGTGGGGATTGAGGGGCTTGGCGTGCGCCTTGGCGGGTTGGGTGGCGGGCGCGGTGAGGTGGGCGAGGATGTCTTGCATGGTGCGATCCCCCTGCTGCTGCGGGAGGCCGACGATGGACGAGAGCCAGTCGATTTTCTTGGCTTCGACGAGTCGCTTGATGAGATCGGGGTGCTGGGCGGCGTCGGCCGGGGTCCAGCCGCGGATGTCGACGTAGGTATCGACGAAGCCGAGCCGATCTTTAGGGAGCAGGCCGATGAATCCGTCGGGCAGGCGGATGACGTAAATCGCCGAGGCCGCCAGCACCCAGCCGGCGAGCAGGATCAGCGTACAGATCAATCGAAACGTCGATCGCATGATTCCTTACGCGCGGGAGGCCGAGGATTGCGGCGTTTTTGCGGGACGGGGTTCGGGGGCGGCTGAACTACCCGACGTTGAATCGCCGGCCGTTGCGTCGCCGGACACGGAGTCGCCGGACACTGAATCGCCCGACACGGAATCATGAAGATCGGGTTCGTGCGACTGCGGCGCATCGGCGGCGTGGGCAGCGTCGGGGGTGTCTTTGCCGCTGGGATCGGCATGGAAGGCCAGGTCGGAGGGCTTGACCTTCATGGGCTCGATGACGGCCTGGTAATACCCGTGGGCGAACAGGCCCTGTTGTTCCTGGTAGGGGAAATTGATGAGTTCGCAGAAATCGCGGACGAGCTGCTGGGCGGCGGGGTCGGATTTTTCGGCGAGTTGGACGGCCTGGCAGTGCTTGCGGTCGCGGAACTTCATCAATTGCACGAACCGCCCGCTGGTATCGCCGCCCGACCAGTTGGCGCCGACTTGCTCGAAGACTTCAAAGTGATCGCACCCCAGCTTGCCGAGCACCTGGCGGAATCGACGCATCAGATTCAGGTGGGCGGAGCGCTTGTCTTTCGGGACAATGTAACTGTTGGTCTGAAGCAGCATTCGATGTTCTTCCTACCGACGGGTCGATCCATTGTGCCACACCAATGGGCCCGGCACAAACCGAAGTTGGGGCGGGGGGAAGTTCTGATAACCCGTTTTCCGCCCCGCGATGGCACGTCATTTAAGACGAACCAAGGGCCGAAATCCCCCGCCGGGGTCGGATGGATGGCGCTGCGCGGGGATTTGAGCGTCGGCGGTTTTAGGGCCGACAGGCCGGGCTGGGGGTGAGATTCAGCCGCTTCGAATGCACGTGCACGGCGTCTGACCTCATGGAGCGGCAAGCGAAATCAAAGAGTCGGCCGCCCCGCTGCGGTCGGAATGCCTCCACTAAATCCTGCAACGGACAAAAGCGATAAGACGAATCGCCGTGAAGTCTTACCCCCCTCCCGTCTCCCTCGATGTTCTTGAATCGCTAATCCAGCGGAAGATGTCAGGCGGGACAGGACAAGTCAGGCGAGACCGGCGATTGTCGCCTTTTTGTGATTTTTTGGCAATTCGGTGCGATCGGCCGATAAAGTGGCCGCTTCACATCTGCAAGGGAGTTGACAATGCGTTTCTGGACAGGCGTCTTCATTTTGGTGTGCGCGGCCGGGTGCATGAGCAGTTCAAAGTCGGAGCAGTTCACCGATTTTGCGAAAGACTGGTCGAAAGCGATCCGCGCTCAGCAGGTAATCCCGATCTACCCGCTGGTTGAAAATCTGCAGGTGGGGGACGTGTTCCTGGTCGACCGGCCGATCGAGAACGAAGCCGAGCAGTACGACGCCGAAGGCTACCTGCCGCTCGGCCGGTTCATCTCGAGCATTTCGGATACGCTTCCCAGTAAAGACCCTTGGCCGAAGGCGGCATTTGCGACGTTTTCGTTTGACCTGCGGCGCGGCGGGTCAGTTGGGGCAGGCATTCCCGTCCAAGGCGTTCCCGTTTCCTTCAGCCTATTGGGCGCGGAGTCGGCGACCGCTACGGTCTCACTGAAAGACGCCACTGTTTACCATCTGCCGGATGACAAACTAGAGGGAGCCGTCAATCAATGGTCGGAAAAAATGCGCAGTACGCTGGCGATGTATCGCCCGGCGTACGAGCGCAACGCCGACGGGACGTTTCAGATGCGCTATTCCTATGTGCGCATCATCACAGGCGTTTTTCGGATCAAGAAGGCGACCGTCGTGCTGAACGACGCGACGAGCCTGGGCGGCAAAGGCCGGGTGGGGATTGCGGAGAATTTGGGATTGATCACCGCAGGTGCGACGCCGCCGGCAGACGCGACGTCGCTGACGGAGACGATCAACAAGGCGTTGGCTCCCGCGTCGCAGCCGGCCGCGAAGGATGCTTCAAACGGCACGACGAACAATGGCGCGCCGACGACGTCCGAAGCTGCCCCGCCGGCGGCGGGTGTTGAATTCAGCGCTTATGGAGTCACCAGCAGCGGGCTGTCGCTGGATGAAACGTTCGACACGCCGCTGGCGGTGGGGTATGTCGCCATCGATTACCCGATCGGGTACGACGGCAAGCTGGGCTCGCACCCAACCGAAACGCACCAGCGCCTAATCCACGGCGGCAGCATGCACACGCGGCACCTCGTCTCTGACTTCATCGACGAAAACCCGCGGGGACCAGAATTGGTCAGGGCGTGGTATGACCTGAACCAAAAATGGGTGGAAGAACAATTGGGGCCGACCACATTTGAAGAGTTACTCGTCAAACTGCATCGGCCCTGGTTCGTCTTTTGGGATCCGATCGTCCCGAGCATGAAACGTGTGAGCTTGCGGATACTTAGCGAAGTGGTCGAGCGCCCCGAGGGATTGCCGGAATTGAATGCCAAGGAGCTCAGTGACGTGCCGACCCGGACGTCGACGTACTAAGGCGACGGCGAACTGCAACGGCGCTTTTATCCTGGCATGACCCTATCAAGACGAAGATTTGGGACTCTCAATCCACTACATTTCGGAAGCCGGCAGCTTCTTGGGATTGGGAGATACGACCGAAACGTCAACCGTCGGAGGTTTTCGCGAGATTGCCCGCTTTTTGGCCGACAGGCCGGGCCGGGGCGGTAGAATGTGGGTCTGCGGGATGGGGCCGCGGCTCATTGGCAAGTGAAGCGGAGGATCGGCGGCGTGAGATGGGTTGCATCCTGCACGCGGCGAGTTCGGTTTTTGAGGGATCCTTGGTGCGATAAGTCGCGTGGCGGGCTGGGCAAGGGCCGTCGCACTGGCGCGCGGGTGAAAAGGCGCTTGGGCCATGGCCGGGCCGGGAGTTGGGGGAAAAGCCGAAAAACAAAATGGCAGGAACGGCCGCGGGGTGTTTTCGGCGACTTATGGGCCGGGCTTCCGCGAACGGCTGACGGGCAATCGGCGGTATCTCGCACTGGCGCGGCACATCCGGTAGTATCGCGACGTCTGATAATCACTATCGAAGGAGTCGATTGATGAAACGCGCATGGATGGCCCTGTTCCCGCTCGTGGCGATGGGGGCGTTGGGTTGCCAGAACAAGATGTATGACGAGAACCAGCAGCTCCGGTCGCAAAACATGGAGTTGCAGGACCAATTGCACCAGAAGGACGCGGACCTGGCGGGTCGGCCGCAGTCGTCGGACCTGGCGGCGTTGCAGGGGCAGATCGCGGAGCGGGACAAGCAGATCGCCGACCTGCAGGCGCAGGTGAACAAGCCCGTGGCCGGCGAGGCGCCGCATGATGCGACCTTGGAAGGGATCACCGTCTCGCGCGACGCACGGGCGGGAACGATCACCGTGAACGTGCCGGGCGATGTGTTGTTCGCGTCGGGCGATGCGACGCTCAAGACCAGCGCCAAGGCGACGCTGGACAAGATCGCCGGCATCCTGAAGAAGCAGTTCAACGGGAAGCGGCTGTTCGTTGACGGGTACACCGACACCGACCCGATCGTGCGGACGAAAAACAAGTGGAAAGACAACCTGGATCTGTCGGCGGCCCGGGCGCGGGCTGTGGCGGCGGAGCTGACCAGCAGCGGCGGGATCAGCAAATCGCTGGTGGGCGTGCGAGCGTTCGGCGACACCGCCCCGCTGGGCTCCAAAGCCAAGAGCCGGCGCGTGGAAATCGTCGTCGTGACCAAATAGTCGCGATCCCGAACGTCGTTTTTCAGCAGGTCAAAGCACCGTGCCGGTCGCCCCCGTCAGCCGATGGGAGCGACCGGCACGGGCCAATTTTCAGGGGTGGGTCGCGGGGCGGGGGCGGGCGATTTTGGGGATGGGATTGTCATTTTCGCAAATGGCAATGCGATGCACATCGCTTTAATTTGGGATTTTCGGCGGACCCTCAGTGGAAATCGAAGGAGACCTCATGAACGTTGGAGCGAAGTTGCGCGGTGCGATCCTGGGCGGCGCGGTGTTGGCGACAATGGCGAGCCTCTCGCTGGCGGCGGTGCCCGCGACGGTGACGGTGCACGTCGATCAGCCGGGCATCACGATCAGCCCGGAGTTTTATGGGTTGATGACCGAAGAGATCAACCACGCCTACGACGGCGGGCTGTATGCGGAGTTGATCCAGAATCGCACGTTCCAGGACAACGCGGACCAGCCGGCACACTGGTCGCTGGTGGCCCCGGACGGCTCATCGGCATCCATGGCGATGACGCGGGACGACCCGGTGAACGACGCCCTGCCCGTGAGCCTGCAGCTGACGTTGCCCGGCGGCGATGCGAAGGCGGGCGTGGCGAATGAGGGGTACTGGGGCATCCCGGTGAAGCCCAACACGCAGTACAAAGTCGCGTTCTACGCCAAGGGCGGCAACGGCTTTCACGAGGCGCTGACGGCCAGCCTGCAAAGCGATGACGGCCAGACGACCTACGCGTCGGCCGACACCGAGGCGGTCACGGCGTCGTGGACGAAATACAACCTGGTCCTCAACACCAAGGACCTGGAGCCGACCACCAAGGCCCGGTTCGTCATCTCGGCCCAGGGGGCGGGCACGGTGAGCCTGAGCCTGGTGTCGGTCTTCCCTCCCACCTACAACAATCGGCCGAATGGGCTTCGGATCGACTTGATGGAAAAACTCGCTCAGATGAAGCCCAGCTTCATCCGCCTGCCGGGCGGGAACTACGTCGAAGGAAGCACCTTCCCGACGCGCTACAACTGGAAGCAGATGATCGGCCCGATCGACAAGCGGCCGGGGCACATGGGATGCTGGGGGTATCGATCGTCGGACGGCATGGGGCTGCTGGAAATGCTCGAGTGGTGCGAAGATCTGCACGCCGAGCCGCTGCTGGCGGTGTTCGCCGGCTACACGCTGAATCGCGACTACGTCCCCGCCGGCGAAAAGCTGCAGCCGTACGTGGACGAAGCCTTGGAAGAGATCGAATACTGCACGGGCGACGTCTCCACCCCCTGGGGCAAGAAGCGGGCGGAAGACGGGCACCCGGAGCCGTTCAAGATCAAGTATGTCGAAGTCGGCAATGAAGACTGGTTCGACCGCAGCAAGAGCTACGACGGCCGATTCAAGCAGTTTTACGACGCGATCAAGGCGAAATATCCGAATCTGCAGGTCATCGCGACCACCGGCAACACGCCGCAGCGGCCGGACGTGATCGACGATCACTACTACCGTTCGGCGCAGGTGATGGCATTCGATGCGCATCACTACGACAAGACCGACCGGAGCGGGCCGAAGATTTTTGTCGGTGAATGGGCCAGCAAGGAAGGCGAACCCACCCCCACTCTCAAGGCCGGCCTGGGCGATGCGGCCTGGCTCATGGGGCTGGAGCGCGACAGCGACATCGTGACCATGGAGGCGTACGCCCCGCTGTTCGTCAACGTGAACCCGCACGCCTGGCAATGGGGAACGAACCTCATCGGCTATGACGCGCTGAACAGCTTTGGATCGCCCTCTTTTTACGTCCAGGCGCTGTTCGCCCAGAACGCCGGCGACGTGGTGCTGCCGGCCGACCTGGAACTTGGCAAGGACGCAACCGTGGCCGAACCCAAGCCGCATGGCCGGATCGGCGTGGGAACGTGGCGCACGCAGGCGGAATTCAAGGACATCACCGTCACCCCCGCCGACGGCGAGGCCGTGAAGATTGATTCGGCCAATCCCAAGGCGTTCAGCAACAAGCGCGGGCAGTGGGATGTGCAGGACGGCGCGCTCGCCCAGCACGGCAACGGCGACGGCTCCATCGCGTATGCCGGCGATGTGAACTGGTCGGACTACACGGTTTCGCTCAAGGCCCGCAAGACCGGCGGGGCCGAAGGGTTCCTGATCGTGTTCCGGGCGTCGGATCCGCAGAACCAATTCTGGTGGAACATCGGCGGCTGGGACAACAGCCGAACGGCGATCGAGGAAACGGTCGACGGCAACAAGCAGGAGCTGGACGGCTCGGTGCCGATGCAGATTGAGTCGGATCGCTGGTATGACCTGCGGCTGGAAGTGAAGGGCCAGCAGATCAAGACGTATATCGACGGCAAGCTCGTCAATGACGTGACCGCAAAGCCGGCGAGCCACCGCCGGGCGCTGTTCGCCAGTGCGACGAAGGTGAATGCGTCGAATGA
>JBQCCH010000276.1:0-2312 GCA_051962375.1 Tepidisphaeraceae bacterium | reverse complement strand
TTAATACTCCGACATGGGCGGGCAGGTGCAGACGAGGTTGCGGTCGCCGAAGACGTTGTCGACGCGGGCCACGCTCGGCCAGAATTTGTGCTCGGCCACCCACGGTGCCGGGAAGGCCGCCTGTTTGCGGGTGTACTTGTGGTTCCATTCATCGCTCGTCACCGCGGCGGCGGTGTGCGGCGCATTTTTCAGCGGGTTGTCCTGCTTGTCGAGCGTGCCGTTCTCGATGGCGGCGATTTCTTCGCGGATATGGATCAGGGCATCCACCAGCCGATCCAGCTCGGCCTTGGATTCGCTCTCCGTCGGCTCGATCATCAGCGTGCCCGGCACGGGCCAGCTCATGGTGGGGGCGTGGAAGCCGTAATCCATGAGCCGCTTGGCGATGTCTTCCACCTTCACGCCGGCCGATTTCTCGAACGCCCGGCAATCGACGATGAATTCGTGGGCGCACGTGCCGCTCTTTCCGCGATACAGGATCGGGTAGTGCGACTCGAGGCGCTTGGCCATGTAGTTGGCATTGAGGATGGCGATTTCCGTCGCGCGCTTCAATCCTTCACTGCCCATCAAAGCGATGTAGACGTAGCTGATGGGGAGAATGCTTGCGCTGCCGTAGGGGGCGGCGCTTACGAGGACCGGCGAGTCGCCGAGTCGGCCAGTCGTACCATCGGCGGCCTCTTCACGACTTGCCGACTTGCCGACTTGCCGACCCGTGACCTGCGTCGACGGTAAAAACGGTGCCAAGGCTTTCGTACAACAAATCGGCCCCATCCCGGGTCCGCCGCCGCCGTGGGGGATGCAGAAGGTTTTGTGCAGGTTCAGATGACAGACGTCGGCCCCGATCAGGCCGGGGCTGGTCAGGCCGACCTGCGCGTTCATGTTCGCGCCGTCCATGTAGACGAGGCCGCCGTGCGAGTGGACGATCTTGCAGGCCTGGCGCACGCCTTCCTCAAAGACGCCGTGCGTGCTCGGGTAGGTGATCATCATCGCGGCCAGGTCGTCCTTGTGCGCATCGGCCTTGGCCTGCAGGTCGGCCAAGTCGATATTGCCGGCGTCATCGCAATTCACGGCGACGACTTTGAAGCCGGCGATGACCGCGCTGGCGGGATTGGTGCCGTGGGCGCTGGTGGGGATCAGGCAGACGTTTCGATGCGCTTGATTGCGACTGTGGTGATGGCCGCGAATCGCCAGCAGGCCGGCGTATTCACCCTGGCTGCCGGCGTTCGGCTGCAGCGAGCAGGCGGCGAAGCCGGTGATGTTGCACAGCCATTTCTCCAGCTTTTTGAACAGCTCCGCATAGCCCTTCCACTGGTCGGCCGGCGCGAACGGGTGCAGCGCCCCGAACTGCGGCCAGGTGACGGGGATCATCTCCGTCGTGGCGTTCAGCTTCATCGTGCAACTGCCCAGCGGGATCATGCTGTGGCAGAGGCTGAGGTCTTTCGCTTCGAGACGCTTGATGTAACGCAGCAGTTCGTGCTCGGTGTGGTAGCGGTTGAAGACGGGGTGGGTGAGGATTTGCGATTTGCGAGTTGCGATTTGCGACTGGCTCGCGATCACGTCTGACGCAGTGCCGCCTAACGCAATCGCCAGCAGCTTCACATCATGGAGCGTCGTTGTTTCGTCGGTGCTGATGCCGATCGTGCTGTGGTCGTAGACGCGGACATTGCGGTTGATTTTGGCAACGCGGGTGCGGATTTCGTCCGCGCTGACGCCGTTCAGCTTGATCGTGATGGTGTCAAAGAAGGTGTCGCTGGTGACCGTGTGGCCGGCGGCTTTTGCGGCGTCGGCGATGGCGCAAGCGAGATCGTGGGTCCGCTCGGCAATTGCCTTCAATCCCTCCGGCCCGTGGTACGTCGCGTACATGCCGGCCATGATCGCCAGCAGCACCTGGGCGGTGCAGATGTTGCTCGTGGCGCGCTCGCGGCGGATGTGCTGTTCGCGGGTTTGTAGGGTCAATCGCAGGGCCGGATTGCCGGCGGCGTCTTTGCTGACGCCAATCAGGCGGCCGGGCATTTTGCGGGCGTATTCTTCCTTGGTGGACATGAACCCCGCGTGCGGCCCGCCGAACCCCATCGGCACGCCGAACCGCTGGGCCGAGCCTACGGCGATATCCGCGCCGAATTCGCCCGGCGGCTTGATGAGCGTCAGGGCCAAGAGATCGGTCGCCACGACCAGTAGGCTGCCGACTTTGTGGATGTTGCCGGCGAGTTCTTCGTAATCCAGGATGGCGCCGTCGGTCGTCGGATACTGCACCAGCACGCCGGCGACGTCCGCCGTCACCTCAACGTGTTCGCTGCTGATCGGCACGACGCGCA